>JAATGW010000150.1 GCA_015654495.1 Chitinophagales bacterium | reverse complement strand
TCGTTATGGCAATCAGACTTCCAGCCGCTTTCTGGATCTCGACCCCAATAATATTGAACGGATCGATATACTCAAAGGTTTGAGCGCATCTTCATTGTTTGGTGAACAGGGTCGCAACGGCGTAATCCTTATTACAACAAAGAACAGCGCCACACGCAGGATCAATAAAAAACAGGAGATAACTGTTGATCAGACACTCTTCTTCAACAAGCCTTCCAATCTCCCCGATTACCAGGATACATGGGGCGGAGGAATTGACAATGTTGCCACTTTTGCTTTCAGTAACTGGGGTGCGCGCATCACCAATCCACCTGCCCAACTTGCACATCCATACGACCGGCCGGCACTTAATACTGTTTTCCCGCAATATATAGGAGCTACCTACGACTATAAAGCTTACGACGGTGTAAAGGATTTTTTCAGGACAGGAATAGTAAACTCAACATCAGTAAACCTGGCAGGTAATGGTTCCGGAATTAACTACAATATGAATTTCGGATCCATGCAGGATGAAGGTTTTACTCCGGGAAATAAATTTTCGAGATACACATTCGGAATCGGTGGAAATGCAAAACTCGCAAATAATCTTACTGCCAGCGGTACATTTAATTATGTGATCAGTAAATTCCTGTCGCCTCCTACAGGATATAGTAATGGTAATGGAGCAGTAAACGGCACATCGGTTTTTGGCGACCTGATCTATACCCCGCGAACAATCGATCTTGTTGGTTTACCCTATGAGAATCCTGTAGATAAATCAAGTGTATATTATCGCGGCAACAATGATATTCAGCATCCGTTATGGACCGTATACAATGCATCCACATCACAGAATGTTGACCGGATTTATGGGAATGCGCAACTCAGGTATGCTGTACCGTGGGTAAAGGGCCTGAACCTGAGTTACCGTTTAGGCTATGATAAGTATAATGAAGCCCATGTTTTTCAGCAGAACAAGGGTGGAATAGATGGTCCTGTGAACGGTATGTACAGAACAGTCAATGGACGCAATAATATTTGGGACCATACATTCCTGATCAATTATATAAACGCATTTTCTGATGACTGGCAGCTGAATGTGGACGCGGGAGTTAATTCACGCCAGGATTCCTATAGCCAGAATGGTCTCACCAGCACACAGCAGCTTGTATACGGACTTTTTGATCATAGTAATTTCATAAGTCATAGTATACTTGGCGACGGCGATGTTGATCTCGATTATGAGACACAGCAGCAAAGTATAGGTGCTTTTGCTCAGGCGATGCTGAGTTACAGGGAATATCTTTATTTTAATGTTGGCGGACGCAACAGCTGGGTATCTACCCTTGAAAAGGGAAATAACAGTTTGTTCTATCCGAGTGCCAGCGTTTCATTTATACCTACAGCGGCTTTTGAATCATGGGCCAATAACAGAACACTCAATTACCTCAAGCTACGTGCGGGTTATTCAACTTCCGCAAGATTCCCGCTTCCTTACAATACCAGACCTTCCCTGAATATCAACAGCAGTATTTTTCAAACAAGGGATGGCGTTGTAGTTAATTCAAATACAATCCCCGATGAGCTACCCAATAGTAACCTGAAACCGGAACTCCTTCAGGAAATTGAAGTGGGAATTGAAGCGAGGTTGTTTAATAACCGCGTCATGATTGATCTCACACTTTACAACAGGAAAGCTACAGATCAGATCTTTGACCGGGATCTGGATCCTGCAACCGGATATACAAGTACTACTATTAATGCAGGGAATGTGAGGAACAGGGGTATTGAGCTTGCGCTGGGTTATACTATTATCCGGAAAAAGGATTTCACATGGCAGCTCGATGGAAATTTTACTCTTAACAGAAGTCTTGTAAGTGATATTCCATCGGATGTGAATTTTATTATCACAAATGGTTTTGCAGACCTGGCAACGATTGCGCAGAACGGCAAACCATTGGGCATGTTATTCGGCAGTAAGGTTACAAGGGATCCCAAAAATAATATGCCGGTTACTGATGGTAACGGCTGGTTTGTTACAGATCCGGTTCCGGGTATCATTGGTGATCCGAATCCCGACTACAGACTTGTTGGGATAAATACTCTTACATGGAAAGGCGTGAGCTTCAGAATGCAGTGGGACTTTACAAAAGGCGGAGATATTTATTCAACTACTATCAACACATTGCTCGGTCGCGGTCTTTCAAAAGACACGGATTTTGACCGTTATCTCCCTCTTGTTTTGCCGGGATCTGATGGTGATGGAAATGCCAATAATGTTCAGACCACTCCTGTTAATCTGTATTTCGAAAATTTCCTTGGCGGACCAAGCGAGTATTCAGTGTATGATGCTACAAATGTCCGGCTACGGGAAATATCACTTTCCTATGCATTGCCTGCAAGGATACTCGAAAAGTCACCCTTTGGCGGAGTGTCATTCACCTTATCAGGACAGAATCTCTTTTATTATGTGCCGAATATTCCGAAGTATACGCGCTTTGACCCCGAGACCTCAAGCCTTGGTGTCGCCAACGGCCGCGGCATTGAACTCCTTACGGCACCATCATCCAAACGATTTGGTGGCAGTATCAGAATTACTTTCTAAAACTGAAAAGATATTATATGAAATTGAAACTATCCCGGCACCTGCTTTTTGCTTTGTTCCTGGTATTTTTTTCCTGCAGTATCAAAGACAGGTATGAGAGTTTCAGGAACAACCCCAGCAGCGCTTCTCCGGAAAATGCAAATGTGGATTTATTCCTGAATGAAGCACAGGTTGGTTTGAGTGAATTTCTTGCAACATCTACTTTCCCGATGATTGATTTCGGCGCGCAGCTTGTGCGTATGGAAACGATGTTTGGTCCTTTATATTCCAATGCAAATACACCTGAGAATTTCAATCTGTCCTGGATTGCGGCTTATACATCTATTATAAAACACAATGACGCATTGCTTCCCATCGCGAAGGAAAGAAACCTCAGTACCCATGTTGCGATCGCCTATGTGCTGAATGCGTATACCTATATGACATTAGTTGATTTTTTTGGTGATGTGCCATTCAAAGAAGCTGATAGGGGAAATGAAAACACCAATCCGCATCCTGAAGCCGGCGCTGATGTATATGCAGGCGCTATCGCCTATCTGGACAGTGCGATCGCCTGGCTGCAGATTACACCCTCGGCCGCTCCCTCAAATGATCTGTTTTATAATGGTAACCGTACGCGATGGATTACCCTGGCAAAAACGCTTAAGCTCCGTGCTTATCTTAATACCAGGCTTGTAAATACGGAAGACTCGAAAGCAGAAATTGCTGCCCTTATTGCTGAAAATGATCTGATAGATACTAATGCAGAAGAATTTGTTTTCCGCTTCAGCACAGTCCAGGAGAATCCTGTAAGCCGGCACCCGAAATACATCGATACTTATCAGAATGCGGGAACGCTTGGTGGATTATATGTGGGCACTTATTTTATGTATCTCCTTACGCAGGAAAAAGGAATAACAGATCCACGCACCAGGTACTATCTGTACAGGCAGCGCACCAACTCCGGCGGCTGGGATGCACAGCAACTTCCCTGCAGTGTATTACCGAGACCGGCACATTATCCTGCCGATATGCCTTTCTGTATTCTTCCTGCAGGCTACTGGGGTCGCGATCATGGTAATAATGATGGCATCCCGCAGGATACTGATAAACGAACAGTATATGGAATATATCCTGCCGGTGGTGTATTCGATAATAATGATAACCATTCGGTAGCTCAGGACCAGGGCGGGCGCGGACAGGGGATACTTCCCCTGTGGATGGCCAGCTTTACAGATTTTGCTATTGCCGAAGCCACACTAACGCTGGGTACTGCAGGCAGCACGAGGTCCCTGCTTGAATCAGGTGTGCGCAAATCGATTGCCCGCGTGCTTTTATATCCAACAGAAGCAGGTATAACGGTGCCGCCTGCACGAATTCCGGTGCAAACGGAAATAGATAACTATGTATCAAAAGTACTTGCTCAGTTTGACGCTGGTAATGAGGATGCAAAACTGAATGTACTCATGAAGGAATGGTACCTCGCCTTGTGGGGAAATGGTGCGGATGCCTACAACAATTACCGGCGCACGGGAAAGCCAGACAATATGCAGCTGGCATTAAGTTCCACGCCGGGTCCATTTATACGTTCGATGTACTATCCGGCCGTTTCAGCTAACCTTAACCAAAACATGGTACAAAAACCAGATGTTGCCCAGAAAGTTTTCTGGGATAATAATCCCGACAATTTCCTGAAATAAAAAAAGATTCACATGCGGAAAATAATCGTTCTGTCAGGCATAGTCTCCCTTGTATTCCTTTCATGCAGAAAAGAAGATCTCATCTCGGATGTAAGTCAGTATACGATCGGCTCCTACCTTGGTTTGGTGGAAGCTGAAAATTTATTGCTCGATGCATCTGATGCAGCGGCTTCAACAGTATCCGTGGTAGTGAGACCTGTGGGATCTGCACTTCAGAAAGTAATCATATATGCAGTTGCCGGTGGACCAGATCCGGATGAGTCTAATTGGAAACAGGTAAAAGAAGTGCCCGTGACAGACTCCGTTTTTACGCTCGCTGTTACGGGCGCCGAACTGGCAACGGCACTGGATATTCCTATTTCAGAAATTCAACCGGGAACGCAGTACACTTTTTATAACCAGACTGTCACCACGGATGGACGTGTGTATGATATTTCCAATACAGAAGATGATATCGAAGGTCAGCCGGCATTTAACAGTGTATTCAACTGGACCGCAACCGTGGTTTGCCCCTACACGAATAATATGACGGGAGAATTCACAATTGCTCTGGACGAATGGGATGGGAATAATGGTGGAACTGTTGAAATAGTGGCTGGCCCCGGAGCAAATGAGATAACGTTGATAACACCTTTTCCTTTTTCTGCCAATGCGAAAAACGTTATTATACAGATTGATCCTGTTACAGGTACTGCTACAGTACCAAAACAGATTTATGGTGATTATCCGGGCTTTCCTGATTTATCAGTGCAATCGGTAGGCAATAGCAATTTTGTTTTTTCCTGTACAGAAACAATTGATATCACCTTGAATCATACCAGTCCTGCGGGAAATTTTGGAAACTATAGGCTCGTGATCGAACGTTAGGCAGGGAGCAGCTATTCGGGAAGACGGTAGACAGTCGGCGGTATACAGTAGAGGTTTTCAGAAAATCAGGAGGTAGTATAAGAGGTAGTATAGTATTAAAAAAAAGGTCAGCCTGGTCTGGGATCTTTTGCATAAACAGTTAATTGAGATAAAAACTATTTGTCTGGCGGTTGGCAACAAAAATCCAGCAAGGGTTTACTTCATTTTGAATTCCAGATCTGGTCTACTGCCTACCGTCTACTGCCTGCTGCCTAATGCAGATTCCTTATCCAGGTCCTGAACACCTGGGAATTTTCCTGGCTGATGATAATTTCTTCAGGCGTTTTCACCTGCATTTCCACATAGGTTTTGCCGAAGTCGATATGTTTGAAACTTCTTACAAATTCGGCACTGATGATGTATTTCCTGTTTGCGCGGAAGAACTGATTTTTATCAATCAGTGTATATACATCTGCAAGATTGGCCCATTCGGTGGTATATTTCTTACCGGCAGTATCTACGCAGAAAACAATTTTCTGTTCTACAAAAAAATAGGCGATTTCTGAATAGGCCACAGTCTGAAATTCAAAGCCGCGTTTCACAACCAGTTTTTTTGGTGTGCCGGATTTGAGGTGATCAAATACCGCCCTGAAATTCCGGTTGAGAAAATGTGTTTCCATTTCCCGGTATTTATTAAGAGCGACTTTAAGTTTTTCCAGCTGAACCGGTTTCAGCAGGTAGTCCATACAGTTATACTGCAACGCGGTGATAACATATTCATCATAGGCAGTAATAAAAATCACGGGTATATGAACCTTTACCTGTTCAAATATTTCAAAGCAGAGTCCGTCAGATAATTTGATATCCATAAAAATAATATCGGCAGTATTTTCATGTTCCAGATACCTGATGGAGTCTTCAACTGTATCGAGTTCGGCAGTTATTTCGATATAGGGGTCCGCGTCCCGAAGCAGTTTTTTAAGCCACTGGGTATTGTGGATTTCATCTTCAATGATAAGTACTTTCATATGTTTTGGTTACAGGGGCAGCATTACTGTAAACCTGCCCTGGTCGTTGATGATTTCGATTTTTTTATTCTGAAGGATCTGAAAACGGTCCGACAGAATTTTAAGGCCGTTCTGTGTTTTTTGAATGCCGGGAATAGTTTTGGTTTTATTGTTTGAAAAGCTGATAAAGTTTCTGTCAATTTCTATCAGGATTTGTAAGGGATTTTTTTTTGAAAACCTGTTATGCTTTAGTGCATTTTCAAGTAATATCTGCAGCGAAAGAGGAGGTAATGTTGCCTCCATATCAAAGTGTTCGATATCGATTGACAATTGGGTAGCTTCAGGAAACCGGATCGATATCAGTTCGTAATATTTGTACATCATTGCCAGGTCGTCGTTTACGGATACATAGTTTTTATCGGAAACTGTTAGTATTTGCTGATAGATATCAGTAAGGGCCCGGTTAAACTGGTGTGCAAGATCACGGTCTTCTGAAATAAGATTCTGCAGGGTATTAAGGGAATTAAACAGAAAATGAGGTTCTATCCTAGATTTCAGCGCATTGAGCTCGGTTAGTGTTTTGGCTCTTTCCAGATCTGAATAATTTATTTGCTGGCGGTTTTTCTCTTCAAACAAAAGGATGATCTCATATACGGCTGAAATCAATATTGTAAGAAATGTGGAAAGGCCCGCGATCTGATGAGATTTGGTCTCTGTCAACAGATATGTTCTCATCTGAATAAAGAAAATTAAAACAAGGCCATAGCTATAGCAGAGGAGAAAAATGGAATAGAGCAGGATATAACGTTTATAACTGAAACTGGTTTTCGAAGAAAAGCGCAGGAAAAGAAAAACCTGGCGACAACCATACCAGATCACATAGCTTAAAATGATAGTTGAAAGGTATAACCAGATTTGTTTTTTTGAAGTCTGTTCAGAAAAAACACCAAATAACAGTGGAATACAAAAACCAGACACCGGTATAACAAGGAATATGAGAATTTTTTCAAAAACCTTCAGTGTATGACTCCTATTGTTCTCAAGATCAGACATAGCTTTCAGGTAAGTTTTCTCATGATTCAGGCTGCGATTTCAATGCTTCAGGATTTTGAAGGCGCACAGCAATGTCATTGAGTTTAAGTTGAGTTTAATTCTAACTTACTATTAAAGTCTATTTAAAAAGTCAACTATTATTTTAATATCACAATAAATTATTTAATAGGTACAGATCAAATATGAAAGGATTCGTAGTATGGGATTAAGTAAAACATATTCACCAATGGATCTTCAAACATTTATTTTTTCAAGATCAAAGCGCATTGTTTATTTCAGGCATATCACTTTCTGGACAATTTGGGTTTTATTTTATACTTCACAATTATTTTTTGCACGGCATAATTTTACGGAACAACCTGTTTCGAACTGGCTGCATTTTTTATCTTCTTTTCTGCATGTACTCGCCACTTCTTTTATCGATATGGCCTATGTATATACCATTATCTATTTGCTCATACCACGTTTTTTTTTCCGGGGAAAATTTGTAGCTTTTTTTCTCAGCTGGCTATTGCTTACAATTCTTACCGCATTTTGTTTCCGTTTTCAATATCAGCTGATGATCATGCCTCTGGAGGAATTTTTCGGATTCAAACGCAGGACACTTGCCCCTTTGCCTAATGCCATTTTTTCTATGGCCATTTCTATTGGGTTCGAAGGCTGTATGGCGGCTGCCATAGTATTGGGTAAACACTGGTATAAGAGTAATCAGAATTTACTACAGGCGCGGGAGGAGAATCAATCAATCAGTCTGAGTCTGAAACATTCTGAGAAGCTTGCGGGGTCGCAATATGTGGTTCGTGATATTTTTCGTGATCTTTCTGTTGAGATAAACAAAATGAATTGCAGCGGTGACCAGGTAGATACGGTTAAAACAAAAGCTGCTTATATTCTTGAGTTTCTGACCAGCTATTTTGAGAATACAGGAAACAGAACAGTTTCACTTAATCATGAGCTCGACGGATTAAAGAAATACCTCGCGATAAAAGAGCAGGAGCATTTTCAATATGATCCGCAGATTGTTCAAACTGCTGCAGGAAATAAAATAGCAGGAAATATTTTACTTCCGTTAACCGCTCTTCCTTACAAAAATGAATCGATTATAAATAAGGATAAAAAAATCCGCGTAAATATCCGCACCAGAGGTGATTCCGTTGTGTATAATCTCAGCTGGTATAAAAATAATATCCGCGATAATCTCGAAAAAGCGCAATACGAATTTTTGCAGACAATGAAGAAATACCTCGAGTTCAATTATCCCAAAAGTCATAAACTTACTGTGAGCGTGAATGATGCGGCCATTTCGATATTACTGAATATTAAATTGAAGGAAGGAATCTGATGAAGTAGGAAGTACGAGGTAAGAAGTAAGAAGTAAAAGGCAAAATACAATTTGGTTTGTAGTTCCGGAGGAACGATGATTTTATAGCCCAGGGTTTCAACCCTGGGAAACGAGGTAAGAAGTAAACAGCCAAATACAACTGGTATTAGTCCTGAAGGGACGTAATACAATAGCCCAGGGTGAAGCCCTGGGTGCGAGGTAAACAGCCAATACAATTCGGTTTTTGTAGTTCCGGAGGAACGATGATTTTATAGCCCAGGGTTTCAACCCTGGGAAAGAGGTGAACAGCCGTTCAACGTTTAACGTTCAACGTTTAACGTTTTTCCCTAAATTCGGTCATG
>JAATGW010000776.1 GCA_015654495.1 Chitinophagales bacterium | reverse complement strand
AGGCAGTAGAGAACAGCCGGTTGACATTTATAGATTATAATGTTTTTAGGTCAGGTAATTATTCAAAGAAAAATTAATTATAGCACACTAAGATTGATGATTGCTGGAAGGCACGCTGGTTGCAACTGGCCGCTTGTGATGGCTACTGTCTACCGTCTACTGTCTTTCTAACCCCTCCCCACTTCTCACTACCCACTATTCCATCTTCTGCTTTCTTATAAAATCCGCAAAAAAGTTCGGAAAAAACTGTTTGATCCGCACGGCCATTACTTCTTTACCTCCAATCAGCAACTCATACTTTCCCCTACGGATACCCGACAATATTTTTTCGGCACATTCATCTGCCGGCATTCCATCCAGTTGGCCCTGGTCCATTTTGTTGAATTTTGCACCGTCACCTTTCAACGCATTTACCGAGATATTTGTCCTGATCTTTCCCGGACAAACAAGCAATACTTTAATATTGTATTTATAGACTTCCATCCGGAGCGATTCATAAAAGCCATGAAGTGCATGTTTGGATGCCGAGTAGGCCGATCTGAAATAAAATCCGAATTTCCCTGCCACACTACTTATTACTACAATATTTCCAGACTCTTGCTTTACCATGACCGGTAATACAAGTTTGGTCAGAATGATGGCACCGAAAAAATTTACTTCCATTATCTCGCGGTCGGTCTCAATTGCAGTATCAATAGTCAGGGCTCTTTGACTGATCCCACCATTGTTTACAAGAATATCAATCCTTCCGAATTTCAAAACAACTTCGGTTACCATTTGTGATGCACCCGACAAATCAGTTAAATCCATCGGAAGAATAAGACAGTTCTCGTCTGTCAGGTTAAGAGAGGTTTTTACCCGCTGCAGTTCTGCAACCCTTCGCGCATACAATACCAGTCTGCTCCCCTGATCTGCAAATGCTTTTGCAAGTGCCTCCCCGATTCCCGACGATGCACCCGTAATCCAAACTACTTTCCCGGAAAAATAACCCATGCGACAATGAATAAATCAGTAAAAACCTAAATTTAATTAAGCCGGAAAAAACAGAGTTTCTGAAAAAGCAACAGGTACACAAAAGAAAAATTCAGAATTCAGTTTATCCGATATACCGTGGCATATCGGATAAACCAAACGGGAATTATTTGATGCCGGCTCTCCTCTTCAGGTCCGCAGCATTTAATACCATTAACCTGCCGATCTGTTTTCCGTTCCTGTAAGTAATCACTTTTAGGGTTGCCGCGTCAATAGGCACAGGAATCGAAGTTCCATCGTATTTAGGATAGAACTGATCAGGAAATGAATTATCAAATGTGTAATAAATGTCAAGATTGCTGATTTCCGGATCAAAGTCAACAAGCATTTTTGTACTGTCGGCTTTTTTAACCTTTATCAACGGATCATATATACTTGGCGCATATTTCTTTTGTGCAACACTGAAACGCGCGAATTGAGATTCGACCCTGGGTACAAAATTTTCCCAGTTCCTTTTTTCTTTTGGTGACCAAAGCGCTTCCGCAACTGCAAACCCGCGGGGCCAGATCATGTACTGCAAATGACGCGTATTATATACCTGTTCTGTCCAGAGATTGCCTTGTCCACCTTTGATGAGTCTGGCATCTACGCCTTCAGGAACGGGCTCAAATGCATAAGTGGTTTTTAGCCTCAGGGTCGAGTATACCGGTGGTTCAATCGCGCCATCAGTCTGCATATAATCCAGATAAACAAAAGTGGTTGGAGTCATAACTACCTCATGGCCTAATTTCGCAGCTTCAATTCCCCCTTTCATACCGCGCCAGCTCATTACCGCTGCAGTTTTAGGAAGATCACCACCTTCCAGAATTTCATCCCAGCCAATCATTTTCTTTCCTTTTGAAGTCACAATTTTTGAAACTCTTTTTACAAAATAACTCTGAACCTCATGCATGTCTTTCAGTTTTTCCTTTTGCATGAGCTGTTTTACCTGGGGACTGATCTCCCAGAAATTTTTAGCACATTCGTCGCCGCCCATATGGATATAAGGAAAAGGAAAAAGCTGGGCCACTTCTGTAAAAACCTTATCCAGGAAAGTGTACACTTTTTCGTTAGCCGGGCAAAGTGTATTATCAATCAGGGCTGTAAAACCACCTGAATACCAGTTCATGATTTTCTCACCAGACCTGACCTTGTATTTTTCTGCTCCGGGAGTACATGATAGTTCCGGATAGGCAGCTATTGCAGCAAGGCTATGCCCCGGAATATCAACTTCGGGAAGTACGTTTACAAAACGATCTGCCGCATACTGTACCACTTCTTTTATATCATCCTGGGTATAAAAACCTCCATAGTTGCGGGGTTCATTATCGGTGGGAGGAATAAAATTGCCAAATGTTCCGGTACGCTTTACACTCCAGGCACCTACTTCAGTCAGTTTCGGAAGGCTCTTAATTTCAATCCGCCAGCCTTCATCGTCAGTGAGATGCCAGTGAAGCAGATTGTACTTGTACTTCACCATATCATCGATAAATTCCTTCACTTCAGCTTTTGTAAAAAAATGGCGGGAAACATCAAACATCAGTCCCCTCCAGCCAAAACGCGGATAATCCAGCACCTCAACTGCCGGCGCCTTCCAACTGATATCTTTTGCAAGGGTTTTACTTTCAATTTCATTGGGAAGCAGTTGAATCAGTGTCTGGAAAGCATAAAAAACTCCAGCCGGCTTATTAGCTGTGATAGTTGCTGCTGCATTTGTCAGTTTCAGCCTGTAGCCTTCGTCCCCGATTACAGCATCGGGGGTTTTATTAATTTCCACGATAATATTTCCAACATTCCTGGTTGAAACCCCACCGGAACGAACCGGAATACTGTAGCCGGTCGCGGTTTTTACCTGAGCAGCAAAAATTTCAGCCGCCTTCAATAATGCCGGACTGCCGTCAGGAACAGAAACAGAAGATGACTCATTGAGAACAAAAAAACCCTCGCCGCTTTTCACTTCCACAGGTTGAGGAATGATCTGAACCGAAGGCTGTTGACCAAACCCCCGAAAAGCCGATAGAACAAAAACCACTAAAAAAATCTTTTTCATGACAAACAATTAAGGGTCGAAAATAGTGAATGATTTTATTACCTTCCGGTTGGCAAAATATTAATGTGATGGCAGCGTGGAAAATTTCTTTATAACTGCGTTGGATAGAACATTGATTTTTGAACCGGATTTCAGATTTTCATTAAAAGCTTAAAACCCGTTTTTCAGTAAAAACAGCAAGTATGAAAAAATTTCTTGTTCCAACCGATTTTTCTGACACAGCAAAGAATGCGGCCCGCTATGCCCTGCAGCTTGCAAGGGATGTGGTAAATGCATCGGTGGTACTTTACAATGCATTCGATGCCGTTTCAACAGGCGCTGATGGTACAACTGTATTCAGTGATGAGGATGCACGCCTGACAATTTCAAATGCGGCACTCATAGCAATGAAGGCCGAACTGTCAGACTATGCAGACGGAACCGATATCGCCATTCTCGCCGAAGAAGGAGACCTTATTGATAATCTTCAGAAACTTGTACATCACCAGCCTGTGGATCTTATCATAATGGGAATGAACGGCGCCACAAAACTGGAAGAAATTTTTATCGGGAGTACAACGCTGAGTGTGATCAGTCACAATATAGCACCGGTATTGATTATACCTCCTGATGCTACATACCGGCCGATTAAGAATGTGGTATTTGCAAGCGATTTCAAGGATGTTGACCAAACTACTCCGAAAATTGAGCTCCGTAAATTCCTGGCCATGGTCCGTCCCAAACTGCATGTAGTAAATGTTGATGAGGATCATTATGTTGAACTGACTGAACATTATAAAGAAGAGAAAGGCAAACTCAATGTCATTCTGGATGGTTTTGAACCTGAATATGCTTTTATCAGGATGTATGATTTCGTTGAATCCATCAACATTTTTGCGGAAGACAGAAAGGCCGATGTGATTATCACTGTACCCAGAAAACACAGTTTCCTGGAAGGAATATTTAAAACCAGCCATACCAGAAAACTGGCCTATCATACCCATATCCCGATCCTTGCATTACACGAATAACCACTGTAACAAGGTTTTGAACTAATTATAAATAATTCATTAATGCCAGGCAGGTCTCTTTCAGACCTGCCTTTTATATAATTTCCAGTTGTCTGGTGACAGTTTATTGTAGATTTGACATCTCATTATCTGTAGCTCAAAAAATCACCAATGACAAAATACATTTTAACAGCGGCTTTCCTCTGTTTCGCTGCATATACCTATTGCCAGACCAAAACTGTTGAAAAAGCGATAATCAAAATGCAGACAGAAATTGTATTTCCTGAAAATCCGAATGGCGCAGGCGGTGGTGCCGGCGGCGATGGGAATGTTATGATGGGAAGACCGGGCAGCATGGAAGCAACTACTACGGTATATTATAAAGGCGATATGACCAAAACCGAAAGCACTACAGATTTTGGAAATAATATTGTGATTTCTGACAGAAAAAACAAAAAGACAACTACGCTTATAGAAGCCATGGGGAGAAAGACGGGATTCTACTCTACCGAAACTGACGAAGCGGCTATGCGTGCGCGTATGGACTCGATGCGGAATCTGAGAATGGACTCACTGAAGAAAATGGGCATTCCTGTTGCAGCATCTGCAAAACCTGAAATTGAATATATTGATGAGACTAAGAAAATAGCAGGTTATACCTGTAAAAAAGCCATTCTGAAAAATAAGAATCAACGGGGTGAAGTAAATGAAACAACAGTCTGGTATTGCCCTGATTTTAAAATGCCGGAAAACTATAGTTTAGGCGGCAACCGCGGGATGATGATGATGGGCGGGATGAACGGACTCGATCAACTGAATGGCTTTCCAATGGAATACGAATTTGAAAGAGCTAATGGCATGAAAATGCACATGGTGGTTACAAAAATCCAGCTGGATGCCAATATTGATGATAAGGAATTTGAGATCCCCAAAGGATATGACATCAAGCCCATGAGCGAAATGCAGCAGGGTGGCAGAAACATGTTCCGCTTTAATAACTGATTTTTTATCCTTCAACTGAAAAGAATTTCCCAGAAAAATCTTTTGCCGAAACTGGCAGGGTAGCTTATGTATGTAACCTTTACCATACTCAACTACCCAAAATATTTTTTCTTCGCCGGTTTTTTTTCTATGGTATTTTTCCGGATTGCTTTAATCAGCAGAGGAAAAAAGACATTCACAAAACTGATGGGAACAGGGAGAAACGGAAGTTTTGATTTATTTCCCGATTTCTGTCAGTGGACAATCATGCAGTTTTCTGATGCCTTACCTCCCATTTCATTATCCGGCGATATTGATCGTGATACGATAACACATCTTCACGGAAATTTCATAGCCAGCTGGATAAAGCTGTTCAAATGTGAAACAGGATTATTTGTTTTAAAAATCACCCAAGGCCATGGCAATTGGGATAAAAGCCCGTTGCTCAGTGATATCCCTGAATCTGCTGAAGTTTACCAACCTGTTGCAGTTCTTACGCGCGCCACTATCCGTCTGTCAAAACTTCCCGCTTTCTGGAAACAGGTACCCTATGTAAACAAAAAAATTGCTAATGCGACAGGCTTGCTTTTTTCAATCGGGACCGGTGAAGTCCCTTTGATAAAGCAGGCAACATTCAGCATCTGGCAATCCATTCAGGCAATGAAGGATTACGCATATAATGATCCGGATCATTTGCAGGCTATTCAAAAAACCAGGAAGGAGAAATGGTACCGGGAAGAGCTTTTTCTCCGGATGATAATTATCTCTGCAAAAGGTAGTATTAAAGGGAGGTCAGTATCCAACCTTGGCTTAAAACCGGTCTTATAAAAAAAGCCTACTTTTGTCTCTGTTGTTTCAGATGCATTACAAGAACAGAACATATTCCAGACCAATCCCCACAATGGCTGCCAGCGGTTTTTCACCCAACTAACTGCAGCCAATAAGCGCTTTCTATTCTGATTTTCTTTTTATTTATCCGATAATTATGTCCAAATCCAAATCAAGTCAAATAGGCGTCAGTTCAGAAATCGGTACTCTGCGAAGGTTGCTTGTTCACAGTCCTGACAGCGGCCTTGGTAAAGTTGTACCATCAAAAGCGCAGGACTGGCTTTTTGAAGATATTGTACACCTGGAAACCATCCGCAGAAAAGAATACGATTTCTATACCAAGATCCTTCTCTATTTTCTTGATCCTGAAAAGATTAAAGGAAAACTTAATTCAGTGGATACGGAAAAGAATAAACGAAATTTCTATAAACCCGATCATCCGGATTTTTTCAGATCTGAAAAAGTGGTTGAATTGCAGTGGCTGCTTGCTGAAATTCTGGAGCAGGAAGACATAAAAGGAAAACTCGTAGCCTCGGTTTGTGCAATTGAAGGCTGTCCCTGGGAAACTGAAATGGAGTTATTGAAACTTGATTCAAAACTGCTCGCCAAAATATTCATCACAGGCGCTCCTGATAACAACCGGATGCTTTTTCCGCCGGTACCCAATCTGATTTTTACAAGGGATATCGGCATTGTGATCAATAATTTTGTGATGCTGAATAAGCCGGCGAAAAAAGCAAGGACCCGGGAAGCCCTGCTCGTAAAATATATTTTCTTCCACCAACCGTTGTTTAAAGATTACAGGGATAATATTATTGAAATACCCGAGACATTTCATTATTTCCTGATGCCGAAAGATGGCGACGACAGAAAAGTTACCCTGGAAGGTGGTGATGTGATGGTAGTGACTAAAGATCATATACTGGTGGGCGTTAGTGAACGCACAAGTCTTGAAGCAGCACACCAAGTGGTTAAAATTCTTTTTGAAAAAAATGTTGTTAAAAAGATCAGCATCGTCCGCATTCCCAAGAAGCGCGACTATATGCATATCGATACTGTTTTCACCCAGGTAAAAAGAAATGTATGGGTATTGCTGGGGCATTTTTCAAAAAAGCATCTGCTCAGGGAAGATGCAGATCCGGTGCAGCGGGTATTAACCGAAAGTAAAAAAGAAGACAAGCTCAGGATAATTCAGTTCCATAAAAAAGATGCTTCAAATCCAAAATATTTTGATGGCCTGGAAGACCTGCTGAATGACATAAGCAAAAACGACCTTGGATGTAAGGAGAAAGTCAGATTCATTTATTCGGGAAATAACGAATTCCCTTATGATGCACGCGAACAGTGGACAGACTCCTGTAATCTGCTGGCTCTAAAAGAAGGTGTAGTGCTCGGTTATGACCGGAACGATAAAACAGTTGAGGCTTTTAAAGAAAATGGATTTACGGTAATCGGCGCTGAAGAACTCATTCAGCAGCTGGAAATAGGAAAAACAAATGTCTCGAAAATTAAGGACACGCTTATACTTATGCCTTCTGCAGAGCTATCCCGCGCCCGGGGCGGATTTCATTGTATGAGTATGCCTTTGTTACGTGATGACGTTGAACGTTGAACGTAACAGCCAGTGTAAAGTTGAGAGGGAAAAATATGCAAACCACTTCACATTTACTGATGATAAGGCCGGTGGATTTCGGCTTTAATGCTGAAACAGCAGTGAATAATGCTTTTCAGGTTGCCGGTCATGATACTGGTGCGCAGGAAAAAGCGGCAACGGAATTTGATGGATTTGTACAAAAACTCCGCGCTGCGGGCATTCATGTTACAGTTGTTAATGATAGCCCGGCCCCTCATACACCGGATTCGATATTTCCCAATAACTGGATCTCCTTTCATACAGGCGGCACCATTTGTCTTTATCCTATGTTCGCTGAAAATCGTCGTCAGGAAAGAAAACCCGCGGTGCTTGAAGCCATTGCTGAAAAATTTCAGGTAGCCCACACCGTCGACTTCAGTTTTTATGAAAACAGCGCCATGTTTCTTGAAGGTACAGGAAGCATGGTACTGGACAGGGATAATAAAATAGCTTACGCCTGCCTTTCACCGCGTACTGATCTGAAGGTACTGAATGACTATGGTGAAAAAATGGATTTTGACATAGTTGCATTTATTTCTGTTGATGCTTCAGGTCGCGAAATTTACCACACCAACGTGATGATGTGTGTTGCGGATAATTATGCCGTTGTCTGCCTTGATTCTATTCTTGATATCAAACAAAAACAATTGGTTACTGACACACTGGAAAAAAGCGGAAAAAAGATTTTTCCTATCAGCTATGAGCAGATGAATGAATTTGCCGGAAACATGTTGCAGGTACAGAATGAGGAAGGAAAAAAATTTCTTGTTATGTCGTCGAGGGCTTACAGGTCTTTGAATGCAGATCAGATTAAGGAGCTCGGGGCATATAACCCGATTATACATTCTTCGCTTGATACAATTGAAACAAATGGCGGCGGCAGTGCGAGATGCATGATGGCTGAGGTTTTTCTGGACCTGAGGTAGGCCGGTCAGGATTTCAATCCGCCGGTGTATAATGCGCTCTGCGTTTGCAACGGATTGAAATCCGTTGCTATAAAATCATCGAGCCAATGGCTCTATAACTTTTAAAAATTGTGATTGAGATAGGAATAATGATTCAATTTAATCACATTTCTCCGGCAACGGAACAGAGGCGAAGCCTCGGTGATCTTATAACGGCGGATTTCAATCCGCCGGTACGTGACCTCTTTGCAACGGATTGAAATCCGTTGCTATAATATCTTCGAGCCTTCGGCTCTGTGACTTCCAGAATTGCGATTGAGAATGGAAGGATGGTTAAAATTTAGTCGGTCTTGCCGCTAACAGAACAGAGGCGAAGCCTCGGCGATTTTATAACGGCGGATTTCAATCCGCCGTAAACGCTAGTCATTGATTTAATGGCTCTATGTGTCCACAGAATTATGATTGTTATTTGAGATGAATATAATTTATCCCATCGTCGGCAATAAACTGGGGCGTAGCCTCGGTGATTCTATGCAAGTTGTTTTCAATCCGCAGGAAAACAACCGATATTCAGGAGAAAAATCACATTTAAAAGGGGGAAATCACATTTTTCAAATAAGTTCAATTTGCCATTTTAGCAGGATACCAATTTTAATTCATGCTTATGGCAAACACGTATAGTCAAATTTATCTTCAGTTAGTTTTTGGAGTAACTTATAGAGAAGCTAAACTGGACAAAGCCTGGCGAAATCAGGTTTTCAGTGTGATCGGAAAAATTATAAATGAATCGAAATGCAAAACCATTATTGTAAATGGAGTTGAAGATCATGTACACTGTTTTGTCGGTTTGAAACCATCTGTCTCAATATCCGAATTGATGAAGGCAACAAAGGCAAGGTCATCAAAATATATTAATGAACATAGACTTACCCGCCAACGATTTGAATGGCAGGAAGGATTCGGAGCATTTTCTTACAGTCCTGAACTTATTGATAAGGTATATCATTATATTAAAAATCAGGAAATTCATCATCAAAGCAAGACATTTAGAGATGAATACCGTGAATTGCTGGCAGAATTCAATGTTAACTTCGATGAGCAGTACATCTTCCAGGATTTGATTTAGACCTTTTATCTTAAAAGGGATTTCAATCCGCCGGTACATAACGCGCTCTGCGTTTGCAACGGATTGAAATCCGTTGCTATAAAATCATCGAGCCAATGGCTCTATAACTTTTTGAAATTGTGATTGAAAAAGGAATGATGATTCAATTTAATCACCTCTCGCCGGCAACAGAACAGAGGCGAAGCCTCGGCGATTTTATAACGGCGGATTTCAATCCGCCGGTACATAACGCACTCTGCGTTTGCAACGGATTGAAATTCGTTGCTATAAAATCATCGAGCCTATGGCTCTATAACTTTTTGAAATTGTGATTGAAAAAGGAATGATGATTCAATTTAATCACCTCTCGCCAGCAACAGAACAGAGGCGAAGCCTCGGTGATTTTATAACGGCGGATTTCAATCCGCCGTAAACACCAGTCACTGAGCCTACAGCTCTGTATCTTCT
>JAATGW010000165.1 GCA_015654495.1 Chitinophagales bacterium | reverse complement strand
TTATTATTCTTGGTTCCATTGTCTATTTCGTTTTGTACTGTATTGTAACCACATCAATCTTGTCATATTCAGTATAGGTTCCAAGCCATTTAATCTGGATTGCTTTAAACTCAAATACTACTCCGACTACCAATCTGTAATTATTTCCCATGATGTTAAAAACCACCCGGTCATCAGCCACCAGGCTCGCATTTCCGTATACTCTTTTTAGTTCATTGAAATTTTTGAAGTCACTTTTAACAAGTTCATAGTACCATTCCTGTAATGCTGTTGCCGCTGTCGGGTATTGTTTACAATAATCAAGCAAGGTTTTTCGGGTGATTATATTGAACACATCTAAAGGTAATTAAAAGTTTACTATTGGAAAACATTTTTTCTAAACTTTGCCAGGTCCCCCTAAATCGAAGAGACCCAATGATTTCCCATGGTGTCTTCAACTGGCTTTAGTGAAGTTCGATGAAGATCAATGCGGGAGGCTAATCTGGTTATCAAAAAAGGAAATTTTTGTAAATTTATTTGACGTCTACGAGTACTCTAAACCGCCATCGGTTAATATCTTAAAGCATGAGCAATATGGAAGTATACACGCTTTCAATCGAACCATAATGAAATTGAAATTTGTACATGATGGATTGGTAAAAATCGGCGCATCTCCTTTTAATCGCACTATGGTGGAATTGAAATATATCCGGAAACCTCACAATTTGGTTGGCGGCAAGCTTAATAGCCTGACTCTGAAATCAAGCTTACCTTTATCTGCATCCTAATCAAAAATTATCGGATAAATGATTTCGCTATTCCTTTTGAAATTACCTGATCGGAATTTTTTACGGCTGCAACTGTTATTAGTTCTTTTCTCCTGCTCAGTTTTTTCCTGCAAGCCAGAAAAAAGAGAAATCCGGTTTACTAACCGGCTTCAAAAATGCAAACCTGAAAACGCTTCCGACTCTGTGTTCTGCGGCTACTATTCAACCTGGGAAAATAAGAAGGCTGCCGCGGGGAAGAAAATAGAAATTTATGTAGTTGTTATACCTGCAATTCATTCTGAAGAAAAAAAGGATCCTGTCTTTTTTTTCGAAGGAGGTCCAGGTGCTGCCGCAAGCAATAGTTTGTCATTTTATTCGGAACCAGGAAATCCCTATCGTCAGTACCAGGATGTAGTCCTCATTGACGTTCGAGGTACCGGAAAGTCAAATCCACTTCACTGTAACTCTCTTGAGTTTAAAGCCGGACTTCAGGATCAGTTTAAAGAAATGTATCCTGGAACTGCAGTTGTTCGTTGCCGTGATTCACTTTCAAAAACAAATGACCTTACTCAGTACACAACTGAAAACGTTGTGCAGGACCTTGAAGAAATCAGGGCATGGCTGGGTTATGATAAAGTGAACTTATATGGATTGTCCTACGGTACAAGGGTTGCACAGACATATATGAAACTGTTTCCTGAAAGCATTGTTTCTGCAACATTATGGTCGCCGGTAGCCATGAACGCGAAGATGCCACTCTTTCACGCAAGATTCGCTCAGGATGCTATCAATAAAATTTTTGACGAATGCCTGAAAGATTCTTTGTGCAGATCGGAATTCCCTGATATTAAAAATGATTTTATAAACCTGATGTCTTCCTGGAAAACAAAATCCAAACAATTTCATTACACCGACCAACAAGGACTGCCGGTGTCAATTGAGATTCCATGGCCGGCTTTTCACACAAAGATCAGATCGCTCAGTTATCATCCTGCAGGTATGCGAACTATCCCTTTTATTATTCACTCAGCAGCAAAGGGAGATTTGAAACCTTTTATCAAACTCTTTCCAAAAGAGAGTGTAATGGATGATTTTATTGCTGAAGGCTTTTATCTCTGTATCACCTGCGCCGAAGATGTACCGTTTATAACCGAAAAGGAAATACCCGCTTTAATAGCAGACACCTATATGGGTAATTACCGTATAGAGCAGCAACGACGTGCATGCAGTTTATGGAACAGCGCTCACTTGTCTCCTGATATTCTGCATCCGGTAAGTTCAGCAATTCCAACATTAATCCTTTCCGGAGGATTGGATCCGGTGACGCCTATGGCATGGGCAGATAGCATCGCAGCTGGCCTTAAGAATTGCAGAATTATCCGCATACCTCAGATGGGGCATTTGTTCGACGGCCTGAGTAACGATCAATGTTTTGATACCATTGTAGCAGATTTTCTCCGCAATCACGATCTATCTAGATTGAATGACAGTTGCATCAGTTCAATGACGCCTCCGGAATTCATAATTACGGGTAATTGATAATTCTTTATCATAACGCAAACCTATAACCGAAATATAAAACAGATTATAAATCTGAAGGGATACAGATCAATTGACCGACTCTTTTGGAAACACCTCTGATTCAGGTGAAATGAATCGCGCGGCTTGATGGCAAACAGTTTCGCCAGATTGCAGCTACTTTGGAAAGCCTGGTTGGAATTCTTCTCAGATTCCATTTTTATCTAATCGTTTGAAAATCAGCAAGAAATAACTGACTATAAATCTTTAAACCCAGACCTGGCGGCTTTTCCTGCATTTTCCGCTATTCGCCTTGTAGATTATTTTCTACATCATTTCTTTTTTTATATTTTTGATTTTCTTCTATTTCTGTTTTTTGAGTTTCAACCAAAATCCGAATCATAGAAATCGCTGATCCTGACGAAGGCAGAGTATTGAGATACAAATAATTATAAATTTGTTCGCAGTCCGCCCTACGTTTAGCATTTTACCTGTGCACTTCTGAACTGGCTATAAGAGTTAAGAGAGTCCTGGCTGATCACAATCTGGTTAGGACACAGGTTATGATTTTTAAATACCTGTAAAAACTTTACTCCTGTCGACCTGGTTTGTTATTTATTTGAATGATCCGATGAAGATTATTCAGATATACTCCGGGTAATAAAGTTTGAGCTTGAACTTAAGTTTCAGTCCACAATCAGATTAAAGTCAAAACCAGTTGTACTGTTCCCATGAATTGTACAATCATCAATTCGCAATTTTAAGTTAAGGTTCAACTCTTTAAAAATGATTCTGAAATTTATCCGGGAAAGCTTTTCATCATTAACGCTCATTTTACTATTGGGTGTATTGAAACATCTACAGATCAGAAAAAGATTCAGGCATCCGAACTGAACAGTTTCTGATTAAATTTATTTTATTAAGGATTACAATCTGAGGACCAGACTGCATTGATAACTATTTTAATGCCGCCTGGTTTTTTGTTTACAATCAATAATTGGCATTGGCCCTTTCGTAGGCCTCAATAAGTGAGGGATTGCGATGCAGCTCAGGCCCTGGTTTCCCTGAAAGGTTTTGAGTTAAGCCTGATCCTCATAAAATCCGATTTCATTGAACTTCACTCTTCATGCCAATGTGCGGTAAATTACATAAGTGAGACATCCCGTTTCCCAAAAAATGCGTATCTTTTAAAAGCCCTCATCCCCCGGTGCCGGGCAGTTTTTCCACAATGAAAACTGATGAAGCGCCATTCATTTTTTCTGTTATTTTTTACTTTGATAACCTCCCTGGGCTTTGGCATATTCTCCTGCCAGAAAAAATTCCTTTGTGAAGATTGTGGTTGTAAACCTGATGAGATCTATGCTGATGCCGGTCCCGATATTCGGTTGTACCTGCCGGTGGATTCAGTTGTGCTTTCTGCTGATACAAGCCGCATTTCCTATTTTAAGATAATTTCGTTCGCCTGGCGACAGATCAGTGGCCCATCTCCATCACAACTTATCAATGAAATGTCTTTTCATTCAGTTCTGAAAAACCCTGAGAAAGGCACTTATCAGATTGAGCTGATAGTAACCGACTCCTGTAATTTTATAGTAAAGGATACTGTTACAATAATAGTTTCGGATCCGGGAGATAACAAGCCTCCCATAGCAAATGCAGGTCCTGATATTACAGACACACTCCCTACCATTGAAATTATTCTCAATGGCGGTGCAAGTTCAGATCCGGATCAGAATATCAGTTCTTATGCATGGAAACTCATTTCCGGCAGCGGCCCTGTGAAACTTTCTGCAGCGAATTCCAGCAATGCAGTTATCTCGGAATTCGGACAGGGAACCTATTTTTTTGAACTAACGGTAACTGATTCAGAAGGGCAGTTTTCCAAAGACACAGTGAAAGTTTTTGTGGTTGAGCCTGGTGGCGGGCAGTGTGTGCCGCACGAAAGGGAACAAATCAAAGGAAGTTTTATCCGGGTGGGAAATAATAATCAGGTAAGATCAGAGGTCGCTGTGGCATCACAGGATAATCTTGTTTTTTTTGCCGGAGGTTATGACAGTCAGAAAAAAATTACTGATAGAGTTGATATATGGAATTCTGACACTGACTCATGGACACAACTCAAACTCAGTATCGCCCGAAGCCGGGTAGCCTCTGTTGCTGCCGGTAACAAAGTTATTTTT
>JAATGW010000317.1 GCA_015654495.1 Chitinophagales bacterium | reverse complement strand
TGAACTATGAACTATGAACTCAAAACTCAAACCCTCATCAATGACTAAATACCCCCTGCTTATTTTCCTATTTCTCGTATTTACATTAATTTCCTGGCAAACACAACCCGGTTTAAAAGCGTCTGTAGAACGTGGGAAAAATGTTTACGAAACCTACTGTCTTTCCTGTCACCAGGCAGATGGATCAGGCGTACCAAGATTGAACCCACCGCTGTCAAAAGTGAAATATGTTACCGGTGATAAAAAAGAACTGATTACTATCATTATGAATGGCCTCGATAAAGAAATCGAAATCAATGGAGAATTTTACAGTAATGTAATGGCTCCGCATGATTTTCTGAAAGACCAGGAAATTGCAGATGTGCTGACTTATGTGAGAAATAGTTTTGGAAACAAAGCCAGCGCCGTAACGGTTGCTGAAGTAAAAGCAGTTCGTTCTTCACTCGGGAAATAATTCCCAACTACAAATTTGTATTTAATGAAACGTGTTTTGTTTATCGACCGTGATGGAACGATTGTTAAAGAAGCGCCGCCAACCTATCAGCTGGATTCCTGGGAGAAACTTCATTTCTACCCGGAGGCATTGTATTATCTCAGTCAGATTGCGCGGACACTGGATTATGAACTTGTAATGATCACAAATCAGGACGGGCTTGGAACAGCTTCCTTCACTTTCGAAAGTTTTAGTCCTTTACACGAACATATCCTGGAAACTTTTGCTTCAGAAGGAGTAAATTTTTCGCAGGTTTTTATCGACAGGAGCTTTCCATACGAGAACAAGCCAACACGCAAGCCGGGAACGGCTATGCTTACGCGTTATATCAATAATCCGGATTATGATCTGCCCAATTCTTTTGTAATCGGAGATCGCATTACTGATGTTCAGCTTGCAAAAAATCTTGGATGCAAAGCGATCTGGATGAACCAGGATCCTGATTTAGGATCTGCTGAGATAAGTAATAAAGTAGAAGAGCTTAATGAAGTTATTGTCCTCGAATCTGCAGAATGGAAAATCATTTTTGAATTTCTGAAACTGGGGTTACGAAAAGTAAATCATATTCGTAAAACAAATGAAACCAGTATTGAGATTGAATTAAACCTTGATGGTTCAGGCAAATCAGAAATAAAAACAGGTTTGGGTTTTTTTGATCATATGCTTGATCAGATCGCAAGGCATGGTAAACTCGATCTGAAACTGCAGGTAAAAGGAGATCTCCATATTGATGAACACCACACAATTGAGGATACTGGTCTTGCCCTCGGGGAAGCTTTTGCATTGGCGCTGGCCGACAAACGTGGTATGGAAAGGTATGGATTTGCACTTCCGATGGATGATGCAGAAGCAACAGTGCTCATTGATTTTGGCGGAAGAAGCTGGATCGTGTGGAATGCAGAATTCAAAAGAGAAAAAATAGGGGAGATGCCGACTGAAATGTTTTTCCATTTCTTTAAATCATTCAGTGATGCTGCAAAATGCAATCTTAATATTTCCTGCAAAGGGGAAAATGAGCACCATAAAATTGAAGCGATTTTTAAGGCATTCGCAAAAGCGATAAGGATGGCTGTTAAACGTGATCCCTTGAGTAATTATTTGCCTTCTACAAAAGGAGTGCTTTAACGTTCAACGTTTAACGTTTAACGTTGAACGTAACCGGGTCACAGGGTCTGCAGTACCGGTTTATTCAGGTCCCCCGAACTGAATAAAATGTTGGATCATTTTTACCGGATTGATTTAATACCCGCAAACCGCTATGACCCGATCTTGAAAAAAATCTATTTTTTATCAATCACCGCAAATGCAGCTCCAAATGCAGGAATCGTAATTTTCATACCATTACCTGTAATAGAAGATTTTGCTTTGATCGAAGTAAAATTGTCTGGCCCTCCCGCCTGAATAGCGGGTCCGTTTCCGTTTATGAGCACCTTTCTGGAAAACTCTCCATTATCATTTGATCCCTCAAGTATATAATAGTAAAAGCGATTGCCCGGTTTAAAGTTCTTTGTTTTTACTTCTACTGTGACAACTGAATTGGAGGTATTCAATACCGTTAGTCCGGCCTGGCCGGATGTAAAAGTGGAAGCATAAGCTCTTAGCGCAATGTTTCCCTGGATGGGTGCAGGCACCAACCGATCGCCAAGAAATTGCTGAAAATAATACAGGTAATAATAGGATGGTCTTGGCGTCCATTTTGGAATACCAGGTTCAGTTCCATCGCTGAACAATCCGTGATCATTGCCATTTTCCCATCCATTGAGTAAGTCCCATCTTGCCGCGAAACCATATCCTGATTTAAGAGATTCTCCTACTACTATTGTTGCAAACAAACCGCTTACATTGGATACCTGCTGTTTGGAATCCCTGGCCCACATATTGTATTCCGTCAATGCAATTGGTTTAACAGCAGCTCCACCCAGTCCAATATTTGTTTTGGCCAGGTTCATCATTTCTGCGGGTACATTTGTTGCAGAATTTAACACCACGACAGCATTGGAATTTTCATTATAAGGCGTAAAGTAATTGTGTACAATGTAGAAATCTGCTTTCTCTCCGATACTTGTAAACAGACCACTGTTCCAGGTTTTAACCGTGTTGGTATTCCAGGCCTGTGGTTGTGATTCATATAAAGTGGCACCGATATAAATCGTTTTGCCGGTTTCAGTTGCTGCCTTGCGCATTGAATCAGCAAATACTTTGAAATGATCACCGTATAATTTCCCGGTCAGGTATTCGGGCTGCCCGTCTTTATTTTTTGAAACATCAATTCGATACCCCCATTCCCAGTCGCCATAGCTTTCATTTCCGATTTCCCAGTAACTCGTTCTGCCGTTATCATATCTAACCCAGTCTGCCGCCAGATGCGCTGCCGCAGCAACCGGATCTGCGCTTGTGCCATACCGTGCGTAACCATAGTTTACAGTGATCATTCCCCTGTTGCCTGATTGTTGTAACATGGAATAGTAATTATCCAGAGATGCGGACCAGTTGGTATTGATATTGCCGAACCAGTAGCCGGGGTCTTTCAAGCTGCCATCGGCGGCCATGATCATTGCCGGCGCATCAGCAGGAGGCGTCCCGGAAGGCTGATTCCAGAAATATACATCGCTGCCAGAACCTGCAGGCCAACGTATGATATGCGGATGCAATGTTGTTATTGACGACATGAATTTTGGCTCCGTTACCATCGGAGTCATCCATGTATTTGCATTGTGACTGAATATGGATAAGGGAATTTTTGTAATGATGGATGACGCATCAATTGTAACCGTATTTGCCGTTGCCAGTGTTACCGGACTAATATCCGTATATGCCGGGGGCGCAAATGTTTTTGGTTGCCAGTCGTCAAGAAAAAATCCAACAGTTTTTGCTACAGCAGGATCTGCCACTGGTCTCACCACGGTGGTGTCCTTGTCGCCGGGATCACCGCCGCCCGGGTCAGGGTCCGGACCAGCAGGTTTCTTTTTGCAGGCTGAAGCCATAATTATCAGTAACAATAATGATATTACGGCTATGCCGCTACGTTGTAACAGGGACATAGAGGACAGGATGTGTTTGATAATTGGAAACATTCTGAAAAACCAGTACCTGCATAAAACATTTGTTTTCGCAGGCACTGATTACGTGTGATTAAGGCGCCATTTCTATCTCAGACCTACATGGTCAATATATACAGTTCCGGTCCAGGCTTCATTCTGAAAAGTCAGATCTGTGATTGTTGCCGGGTTTCCGATTTGTGCTTTTGTGAGTTTATACTCCACCCATTTGCCTTCTTCGATTACAATTGTGTAGGTGGAACCGCCACTCGGCGTCAGGTTTATTTTCTTTCCCTCAGTACCGGGCGTTCCAAATATCGAAAAAGTGAGTTCGTTATAAGCCGCAGTTGAAACGCTGCTGTTGGCAAATTTTAATGCGCCCCACTGACCTGTATATTCTGTTTTTATTGCGGCCAGCCCGTCGCGTACATTATCTCCGTTGCTAAAATCGATGCTTGTACTCCAGCCCCAGTTTTGCCAGTTACCCTGCAATCCATCAATATAAAATGCATAAGCGAGCGGATCGAGCGGAGGAAGATCGCCAACAAATGTTAGTGTTGCAGCAGATTCAACCTGAACACCCGATAAAACTTCAACAGCAATTTTTCCACGGGTAGCAGCTTCGGGAATAGTGAGAACAATCTGCGTAGCTGTTTTACTTTTAAAGGTTTTTACAGGAGATGTAAGACCTTTAAACCATACAGCCGAAACCAGGTCCAGATTTGTACCGGTGATGGTAAAATCTTTATTCCTTTCTGCGGGATTAGGACTGAAATCTGTAACCGCAGGCAGGGTAACTTTTAATTCTACCGTTGATTCTGTTACTAACGGTTCCGTACCACCGCTTGTGAAAACCAGATACCCTGTCTTTGCAGAATCAGGAACTTTTACGACCAGTTCATTTACCGACTGACTTACAAACTGTGTAACCACTTTATCTTTTGCGAAACGTATTTCTGTTATCCAGTTGAGCAGGTCGCCGGTGATGGTGATATTACTGCCCGGTCTTGCTTCAGGTGTAAAAGAAGCGATTACAACAGGTGCTTCGAAATTGATTATGGTTTTTGAAATAATATCTCCTTCAGGAGTTTTCAATGTAACCAGACCTTCCTGTGTCGACAACGGTACAACCAGTTTTATTTTTTCCGAAGTTTGTTCGGTGAATGCTGATTGTTCCACGGCTGAACCGATAAACTGGATGGCTGTAACTTTATTAAGATTATTTCCAATGAAAACAATCTCCTCACCGGGCTTTACTCCGGTAGGTCCGAAACTGAGCAGTTCCACAGCACTGGAACCAGCATCATCTTCCTTATCACAGGATGATAAAAATGTGCCCAGCATCAGGAATGAAATCAGTAATGGAAGCTTATTTTTTATAGCAAATTTCATTTTTCGTTGAGTTTATTGGGTTGAATTATTCAATCACTTTGGGAACGATCCTGAGGTTATCCAAAGCAAAATCTGCATCAAGATCACCAGGGCCATGAACAAGTATCCTGCTCCAATATCCGTTCGGGTTTATAGTTGGTTTAACCTTATAGCTGTCTACCACTTCTTCGAAGGGGATAACTACAGTCTGCCATTTCCCTTTTGAATCATACGGAGGCCGCCATACATATGCATCATTATCTTCTGCACTCAATGCCGCATTAATTTTGATGTAATTGTTGTTGTAGGGCTTTATCGTATTGATTTCAAACTTGAGATTATAACTCGCCGGTTTCAAAATCGCTTCATCAGGAATATTCTTTGAATGTACTGGCATAGCTGAAGCCGGTCCCCCTGCAAGTTCATTCCAGCTCCATGCAGCAGTGAATTTATTATACCTGATATAGTTTCCACTGATTTTTGGAGGATCTGATGGACCAGGATTACTTACAACATATCCAGAGTTCCACCAACCTTCATAGGGGTCACTGTTGATAAATGAATTCCTTGTATCTCTGAACCAGAAATCAGATTTGGTGGCTCCGAAATTAGTGACAACTTCAATCTGACCTGAAGATGCACCTGCCGGTACCCTAACCTGAATTTCCTTGTCGGTGACGGCAACAATTTCACCATCGACACCTCCGGTAAATTTCACGGTAAGAGGAGCGTAAAAATAATCGCCTCTTATAATAGCTATATCACCTTCATTTACAAATTCAGATTCCATGCCGCTTACCAGAGGCTCACTGATCTGCACTTCAAAATCATAAAGCAATTCATAGCCATTGCTGAAAACGATTTTGAGTTTATTGGATACATCAAGCGGGATCTGACTTGGAACAGAAACAAGTATCGAAGTATTTGAAATATATGTGGGAGTTAACCTGGCTGACTGATCATTGAACCAGATTTCAACGGCTCCCAGCAGGTTTTCACCCATGATAGCAATCAGCTGTCCCTGTCCTGCACCCACGAGTAATGAATCGGAAGATTCCGGCCTGGTTACACGCACATATTTAACAACCGGCGTTCCACCTGAGTCTTCTTTTTCGCAGGATACCATCGTTAAACCAGCGATGGTAAGTATGGTGAATGATAGTATGCTAATTAATGATCTCATTGTATTCAGTTTCTTAATGTTAAAATAATTGACAAACCTTATGGATAGTCAACCGGGGGTTTTTGCAGATTAGGTGCCTGGCTCAATTCCACATTCGGAATTGGTAAAAGGAAATTTCCTTCGTTGGCATTCACTGTCCGCTCATTAAACCAGGATGTTTTTGTAAATGTCCAGGTTGTAGGATTCGGCATCTGGTCGGGTTGTGTAAAGAACAGCCCGCGATCCTGAGAATTCAGAATTGAATAAGCCATATTGGGATTCCAGTAGTGTAAACTAACCAGGTCGTACCATGACATACCTTCCATCGCAAATTCTTTGAAGCGTTCGCTGAATACGGTTGCCAGTGTTAAGGGGCCGCTTCCGTTTGTTCCGCCTACTTCGTACGGAGGTAAGCCTGCTCTCGTATGCACTTTATTGAAGTACTCAACTGCAACCGCATCGGTGGTGGATGCGTTGTTACCGATTGTTGCCTCGGCATAAATCAGGTAAACCTCTGAAAGCCGCATCATATACGTATCATGAGGATAGTGCTGCTGCGATGCT
>JAATGW010000221.1 GCA_015654495.1 Chitinophagales bacterium | reverse complement strand
TGAATTTGCGTTTAATATAATAATGAATTCACTGCCATTCCCTTCGGTGCTTGTTACTTTTATATCTCCTCCATGTGCTTTGATGATATCATAGGATAATGACAATCCGAGTCCTGTTCCCTGTCCCGTAGGTTTAGTAGTAAAAAAAGGCTGAAATATTTTGTCAACAACTTTCTGCGAAATGCCATTGCCGTTATCTTTAACCGTTATTTCAATGTTATTTCCTTTCTTTTTTGTAATTACAGTGACCCGGGGTTCGTAATTGTCCGCCGTACCAGCGTCGCCGGCAGGCAGGGCGTTAACGAAAGTGGATGGCTTTTCCTCTTTCTCTTTCTTTTTCTCTTTATCTTTCTCCTGCACTGAGTAAAACGCATTATTGTATAGATTAAGTAACACCCGTCCGATATCCTGTGGTATGATATTAATCATTCCGATAGAGGGATCAAATTCAGTATTAAAATGGGTATTGAAGGATTTGTCTTTAGCACGTAATCCCTGGTATGACAATCGCAGATACTCATCCGCCATCGCATTGATATCTGCAGGTTCTTTTATTCCGCTATTGCCACGACTATGCTGCAGCATACCTTTCACAATTGCATCAGCACGCTTACCGTGATGAATTACTTTTTCCAGATTAATCCGTACATCATCTGCAATGGCAATTGCATCTTCTTTATTATCATTAGCAAGTTCTGTTTTCATCTCATCAAGCAACTCAAAACTCACTTCGGAAAAATTGTTTACAAAATTCAGCGGGTTCTGAATTTCATGTGCAATGCCGGCTGTCAGTTCTCCCAGTGATGCCATTTTCTCTGACTGTATCAGTTGTGATTGAGTAATTTTTAATTCTTCCAGAGATTTATTCAGCTGCGCAGTGCGGTGTACCACTTTATCTTCAAGAATACGATTTTCTTTCTGTAACAAACGCGAGCGATATCCGGCTACAAGCCAGGCAGTACCGGCAAAACCGAGTGCATATAAAATATATGCCCACCAGGTAAGCCACCATGGCGGCCGTACCGAAAAATGCATTATTGCCGGCTCACTCCATATACCGGTAAAACCGTTTGATGCTACTTTGAAAGTGTAATGACCAGGTTTGAGATTATAATAATTGTTTGTGAACGGCTTGCCCGAAGGCGCAGACCATTTTTCATCAGCACCTTCAAGAATATACCGGTAAAGGATTTTATCCCTACCTGTGATGCTGGTGTTTGAAAAACTGAAACTCAGTGAATTCTGGTTATGCGGCAGAGAAAGACCTAACGGGATTCTGAAAGATGGGGTTGCGCTGTCATAACGGATCCTGTTTTTTGAAAAAAATACAGCCTGAGCTGAACTATCGGGGTATGTCCAGGTTTTATCAGCTAATGGCAGAGAGTCTTTCAGGGGCAACTCTTCCAGCGGTTTTGTTTTTGAATCGAAATATAATGGGAGATCAAGCGCGCTGATACCAGTAATTTGGACAATTGGCTTTGTTGAATCGATTGTGGTATTTGTTTCGGTAAGGATAGTCAATACCGGCGTAACGCCCAGCCAGATTTCACCGTTCCGGCGCACCATACCGGACATCTGGTTATAGTCATTATATGGGAACCCTTCTTTTTTATTATAATTCCGTAACCGTAATTTATTCTCCCGGCTGTTCTTCCCGTTTGACAAGTCAGGCATTACGATTTCAAATAACCCGCTGCTGGATCCGGCATACATTTTACCATCTTTCTCCAAGAGATCATAAATGTCTGCGGGCACAAGTCCTTCCTTCTCCGCGATATTTGTAATGGTATTTTTTTCCTGATCTATGATCGAAATTCCTCCGCTGGTTGCGATCCAGATTTCTCCATTTGTACTCACCGTCATCTTCATAATCATATCTCCCGGCAATCCTTCTTTTCCCCTGAGGTATTTTACGGTATTCTTCCAGGGATCGATCAACATAACTCCACTATCCGTAGCTACCCAAAAATCACCTTTTCTGTCCTTTAAAAGGCCATAACATACTGCTCCGATCAGGCCGCCACCATATTCCAGTTTTTTTAACTTAAGGCTGTCCCTGTTATAGACCATTAATTCCGGAACACTTGCTATCCAAAGATTTCCTGCGCTGTCAGGAACACAATTAAACACAGCAGCGGGAAAACCCTGTGCCTTGCCGTAATTGGTCAGTGTTTTTTTCTTTTTATTGATTATAGAAAAGCCGGGAATATTACCGGCATACAATTCGTCTTCACCAAGAGCATTTACTGCTTTAACATCATTGGCCTGAAGGCCCTGTGTTTTACTCAATGTTCTGATCACCGTTGTTTTAGGATCATAGATATTCAATCCGCTATTAGTACCGATCCAGATAGTGCCATCATTTTCTTCATATGTGCCCCATACATTTCCGTCGACCAGTCCATTTCTCTTATCAAAATGTTGCGGCATCAGATTATTGGCATCGAACGCAAACAGACCATTGTTCACTGTACCAATCCAGATATTTCCGGCCGGATCAGTGAATGATGTTGATTTATGACTGGAAAAAATTTTTGAATTTAGCGGAATCGCTTTAAACGCGGATTTGTTTTTATTGAGAACAAAAACCGTATCCCGGGAACTGATCCACATCCGGCCATTTCTATCTTCAAGGACATCGAATGCTGTGACAGAAAATCCGTTCAGATAGTTATATGAAGTAATCGTATTGGCCTTCAGTGAAATTACATTGATTTCATTCTTGAAAGAACCTATCCATACGTCGCCTTTGGAATCCGTATAAAATTCCAAGACCTCATTTACATTCAAATGCTGAGCAGGCTTGATTATTTTTAATTTTTTCCGGGTAGAATCAATGATCGAAATTGTTGAAACCTGGCCCATCCAGATATTGTTATCCCGATCTTCCATCAGGCTTAAGGGCCTGTAATTGTCAATTTTCGGATCTGCCGCTGTAATCAACTTCGCCTTCATTGTTTTCGGATCTATTAACACACAAGTCCGGTTCACGGCGGCGATCCAGATCTTACCCTGATGATCGCATAGAATATCAGCTACCCGTGCCTGGGAGGGAAATGACCAATAGAGATCGTGATCAATATCAAGAGTATAAATTCCTTCGGATAAAGTGCCCACCCAGATTCGCCCAGTGGAGTCCATTGCCAGGGAAGTAATTATGCCCGCGTCTGCGTTTGCATTACGCGGCATGAAGCTCCAGGTGTACAACTGATCACCTGCATATCTAACCAGTTTTCTGCCAACACTAAGCCAGATGCCTCCCCGATTATCAATCAGAGAAGCACTTACATCCAGACCAGGCAAACCTTCTTCTTCACTAAACTGCATTAAACCGGAGGAATTGTTTGATGCCAGTTTGGGCATTGCCGCCCTGCTGATTACGGGTTTAGGTAACACATTTTTTTTAAACTCAAGAAAATAGGCAGTGATTGTATCAAGGTTGATCAGACTATCCGGAATCAGTTCCCAGTTTAATTTTTTCTCCTGTGGCGCAGAGGTGAAGGGTTTGAAATCGTTGATAACAAACTTATTTTCCGGGAGCTTATTAATGTCCAGATGAACAGAAGAGGGCTTCTGAATGCTATCCCGCGGAACTATCGTCCATGAAATTTGTTTCGCTTCACTGAATTTAAGAGGCTTTGTTTCCGGCGCATGCTGAACCGGATTATCCTGCGGAAAGGGAATTTCCTGCACAGTGTTACAGCCTGTCGAAAAAAGGAAAAAAATTGCAGTAAAAATCTTTAATACTACATCAAGAGTCTTTCTCATGTAAAGAATGGGTATTTGCTTTTAATTGAGCCGGTTTTCCAGAGATATCGTTCAGAGGCTGATCGAATGGTGCGGTTCTAAGAGGGATAGCTGGAACAAGTTCGTATTAAATCCGCTTTTACGCAATTTTAGAAGGGAACTAAAGATTGATCTTTTTGGATAGCCCGGTGAGAAATGAATTCCGGGTTTTTTTGCAGGAAATCAGGAAGACCAAAATGGGAGTGGGGGGACGCCATGCATGACGTCCCTACGAAAACATTTAACGTACAACGTTTAATAACCAGGATTTTGCTGACTGCGAATATTCGGATTGGCGTCCAGCTCTGACTGTAGCATGGGCAGCATCCGGCGGAAATTATTTGCGGGGATTGTCAATGGAACATTACCCGGATAATTGTCGGACAAATTCACGCGTGAAACATCGCGGTTATACCGTGTAAGGTCCCAATAGCGCTGGCCTTCAAAAGCGAGTTCCTTTCTTCGTTCATTCAGTATATCATTAAGCAAAGCCTGACCTGAGGAACTATATCCGGCAAAAGCCGGATCGCGATTGTTTACGATTTCATTCAAATATTCCAGCGCAAGAGTTTCGTTACCGGAATGAAATGCAGCTTCAGCGGCATTGAGGTAAACCTCCGATAAACGCAGCACTTTAAATTCGTCAGGATCGGCACTACTGCTGTTGGGATATTTGTTCACTACTTTAACATCACCGCGAATTGGACTGCTGGTGAGAAATAGCTGGCGGCGGACATCCGTTGCAGTGAATGTAGCATAAAAAGCATCTGCAGCTAATGCATCTCCATAACCCTGCTGATCATAAAAATAATCCAATGCGTCGATGCCTGCATTCTGCACAGCATCAAATACAACTTCAAACAACACTTCTACTTTATCCGTTCTCGGCGTATTCCTTGCCCAGAAATCTACAACTTGTCCCGAGGAAAGGAGAGAATATCCTGAATTATTTATAATATCCTGACTGGTGGCGAGCGCATCGGCCCATTCACCTTTGTACAGATGCATACGGGCAAGCAGGGCCTTGGCTGCATAGCTTGTGAAAAATCCTGAAGAATTATCATCCCCCAAATGCGCGATCGCCTGAGTGAGATCATCTTCTATCTGTGCATATACTTCTGCAATTGTATTTCTTGTTGGTTTTAATTTGATATCGTAAGTGAGAACAATAGGAACACCTAAACCAGAAGGATCAATCTGATACGGTTTTGCAAAATGTTTCACCAGCTCGAAATACATCAATGCCCTGATCGCCCTGGCTTCGCTCCTGTATTCCTCTACTTTTCCGGTATTTGCCAGTTCGCTGTTGATGATATTATTGGCGCGCAAAATTGCAGTATATGCTGCCCGCCAGATGGCTGATGCATTACCATTGGCAACAGTATAGTTTACCTGAAAAAAATCAAGGTAACGGTTACTGTTAATGGCGCTGATATAAACATTGTCGGCTACGAGATCCGCAAACAACGGAATTGTTCTTCCAAAGAGATTGGTGCTTCTCAATGTTGCGTAAGTACCGTTAAGCGCCGCACTCATATCAGCTTCATTGGAGATGGCAATGTCAACAGGCACATCACTGTAAGGTTCCAGTTCCAGAAATTCCTTGCGGCAGGACACAGAAAAAATACAGAGGGCCAGCAATCCGACGAATATGTTGATAGGTCTATTTTGAGATTTCATACTTCCTTTTTTATTGATCAAAATTTCCTTACTCATAATTGAATGCTTATTCCGAATGTGACCGATTTTGGAATATAGAATTGTATATCACTGGTTCCGTTAATCGGTTGCTCGGGGTCGATAGTGATTTCATCATCAAAAGCTTTTGTCCAAAGATTAGTGCCACGGACATATAAGCTGAGTTTGGTCAGGTGCAGTTTGCTGATCAGTTTTGCAGGAAGATCAACATTCAATGTCACGTTTCTTAATCTGAGGTAATCACCTTTATTAAAATACCTGGTAGAATTGATATTTGATCTGCTGGAGTTAAAGAAATCATACCGGGGAACGTTTGTAATATCGCCCGGTTTCTGCCAGCGGTCAAGCTGTTTGCTGTAGGCGTTGAGGCTGCCAAATGCTCCATCACCCAGGAAAAGAAATGCCCATGAGTCGAATACATAGTTGCCATACTGATAATTGAGCTGGGCACTCAGTGAAATGAATTTGTAAGTGAGGGTGGTATTGATACCACCAAATCCTTTAGGAGAAAGGCTTCCGTATATGGCCCTTTCAGCTGCTGAGAAGTCGTTTGTTCTTGCGCCTTTTGATGCATCTGTAAACCATTCCGGATCACCATTCTCAGGGTTTGCGCCTGCCCATAAATAAGTATAGATGGATTGTACGTCTTCACCCACCCGCTGGATATAAGGATCGCTGATGATTTCGGTTACCCCTTCACGTAATTTGGTAATTTTGTTTTTGTTCCAGGCTGCATTGAAACCTATCTGCCATATAAAGTTCTTTGTTTGTACAGGAGTGGCATTCAATGTTATTTCAATTCCTTTGTTTTCCATGGCGCCTATATTATTCTTGAAGGAATTGAATCCGCTGGTTTGTGAGAGGGGTTCATCAAGCAGGAGTTTTTCCGTTTTCCGGAGATACCAGTCGAATTCCACGGTAAGGCGGTTATTTAAAACTCCTGCTTCCAGGCCAATATCGAAAGGCTTATTCTGTTCCCATGTAAGACCAGGATTTCCTACACTACCCGGGACGCTTGCCGGCAGGCCATCGTAGGAACCTGTAAATGAATACAGCGCCCGCGAATCGTAATTGCCGATTCCCGCATTACCATTAACACCGTAGGAGGCACGCAGCTTGAGCGAAGACAAGAACTTCACACCCTGTAAAAATTTCTCCTGATCTGCATTCCACGCCGCACCAACACTCCAGAAGGTTCCATAACGATTGTCTGATCCGAAACGGGATGAGCCATCACGGCGTATACTTCCGGAGATGATATAGCGATCAAGATATCCGATCTGTGCTTTTGAAAAGAGGGAAGTGAATGCATAGTCCGAACCAGTAAGACCAACCGCTACCGGGGTGGCCACTGATGGAAAACTGAGCAGGGTTGTTTGTGGTACACCTGTTCCATTTGCCGCCTGCACATAGGCTTTTGATTTTTGTGCTTCATAACCTGCCGTTACAGAACCATCAAGTTTATCATTCCAGGCCCTGAAATTATAATCGGCCAGGTTGGTCCAGACCCAGTTAAACAGACGCGTATAATTGTTATAAAAACTGCCCGAGGTACTGGGATCTCCCGTTGCAGCATCACCGAAAAACGGATTGTTATAGAATAATTCTTCTATGTTGTTATAGTCCACGCCATAACGTGAGCTGACCTTCAGATTTGGTAGAATTTTATATTCGGCATTTACTGAACCCAGACCTTTTAATGTATTGTTATGTTGACGATCATATTGCTGAATGGCCAGCGGATTAAATACCTGGTAAAATACTGTAGGGTCGTAATTTGGTGAGCCATCGGCATTATATGCTTCCTGTGTCGGCAATAATGCCATAGATGCAAGCATCGGATTTCTGAAAAATCCACTTTCTGTTTCACCCTGCTGTTCGAATGTTGAAATATTGATATTGGTACCTACGGAAAAACGTTTGTCAGGTGAGTGTTTTAAAGAAAGCTGTGCGGAATACCTTTTGAAATCGGAACCAATGATTACGCTCATCTGTTTGAAATAACCACCGGATAAATAAAATGTAGTTTTGGAATCGCCGCCTGATACTGAGGCATTGATTTGCTGTTGTTGTCCCTGCCGCCTCACCAGATCCAGCCAATTGTAATTAGCGGTGGTATTGTATCCAAGCTGATCGAGTACATCATCCACATCAGCCTGCGAACCACCAACATTCAGTACGCCTTCGGTTGTCAGCTCTTTGAATTGATCTTTTGTTAACGGAACAGCTGCATCGGGCAAAAACGCAATATCGTTTTTACCAAACTCAGCATCAACACGAATAACTGCTTTACCGGGTCTTCCTTTTTTGGTTGTGATAAGGATTACACCATTTGCAGCTCTTGAACCATAAATTGAAGCAGAAGCCGCATCTTTTAGTACGGAAATACTTTCTATATCATTTGCATTGATGGTAGCCAGAAGATTACTTGAATTAGTTAGTCCTGAAGCATCGCCGGAATTGACCGGAACCCCGTCAATTACATAAAGAGGTTCGGAAGATGCGTTGATGGAGCCAATACCACGTATACGAATCTGCTGTGCAGATCCCGGCTGACCGGAAGGAGAAACTGACTGAAGTCCGGCTATTTTTCCCTGCAACATCTGTTCAACTGTGGGCATAGGGATATTTGCAATAGCGCCCCCCTGTAATTTTCCAATTGATCCGGTAATTTTTCTTTTATTCTGTTCTCCGTAGGCGACAGATACTACTACTTCCTGCAGGTTTTTCGAAATCCTTTCCAGGGTTACTGAATAATTATTGTCTTCCGCAGTGATATTTACTTCACGTGTCACATATTCTGTACTGGTGAAAACAAGGGTTCGGGCGTCTGCGGGAACAGTTAATCGGAATGAGCCGTTACCATCGGTGGGAGTCCCGATATTTGTTCCTTTTACAGTTACTGTAACACCAAAAGCGGCGGTACTGTCTTTTACATCTGTTACTCTGCCGGTGATGACACGTTGTGCTAATGCATTCGTAAGTCCGGTCAACATGAGGATACTTACAATCAGTACATTTTTCATACAAAAGAATTTAGATGCTGTCCAGGAAGTAATGAAGACGCCTGGCTCAGATAATTGTGACAAATGAGGAGGCATGTATGACGATGCCGGAACAACACCTTACATGCAAACAGGTTTGTTTGAAAAACCGGCAAGATGAAATAATTTCATCATGGCGCGATTTTCAACGCAACCTTCGGAATCGAAATAAATCCGTGGAAACATTTTTTATTAGCAGAGCCTTTAGCCTGTAAAAAAGATCAGATTTTGATTAAAAATGATGCATGCAGAAAGCCTGAGAAGCATGTGTTTTCCTCAATCATTGTTTTGCATTCCTGAAACCCAAAAATCATGACCTGAAGTTTTGATCAAAATATTTCAACACCGGTTTTTGAAGTATGAAGCATGGATTTTGAAGTGCGAAGTACGAAGTCCGAATTAAGAAGTAAACAGTCAACACAGTTTCGGTTTTTCAGTTCCGCAGGGAATGATGTGAATTTTTTAGTCCTGAGGTCAGCTTGATTTTTAAGCCGGAAAAAAAACCCGGTTTATGAATTGGCATTTAAACTGAGTATAAATTCAGAACCTTGTCCTTCGCTGCTGACTACTTTTATTTCCCCGCCATGCGCTTTCACAATATCATAAGCCAGAGATAAACCTAATCCTGTACCCTCCCCGGTTGGTTTTGTCGTAAAAAAAGGTTGAAATACTTTGTCCAGCATTTTTCCGGGGATGCCAATGCCATTATCCCTTACCGATATCTCTACAATATTATCTTTCAATACCGTATTCACTTCAACAATCGGTTCATAGTCAGGGTTCTTTTTTTTCTTTTCCGCGCAGGCAAAAAATGCATTGTTATACAGGTTGATCAATACGCGACCCATATCCTGTGGAACAATGCTGATATTCTTCATCGATGCATCGAAATTTGTTTTCAACTCAACCTGGAAGGTTTTAAGCGCAGTATTCTGCGGTGATAAAACATCCTTTGGATCACTACGCAAAAAGCTGTGCCAGGCAAGTTTAAGGTATTCGCCTGCAAGTGAATTGAGATCGGTGCTCTCTTTTATGCCTTTGGCTGCACTACTGTGTTGCAGCATCCCTTTCACAATCCCATCCGCACGCCTTCCATGGTGATTAATTTTTTCCAGGTTCTGCCTGATATCATTCAACAAGTCTGTAACATCAGGACTGTTTTCTGACACCTCCCGCCTTTTGCTTTCCGCCTCTTCAATCATTTCACTGCTTACTTCAGCAAAATTATTGACGAAGTTCA
>JAATGW010000004.1 GCA_015654495.1 Chitinophagales bacterium | reverse complement strand
GGTCGAGCACTATATAAAGGAAGCCGAATCAGCTCAACGTGGTTATATGCATACCCATGACAGCAGTTTCATGGAGCCCTATCTCCTGTTTTCAAAGCGAATCAATCCTTCAGCATCAGAAATTCAGGAACTGGCCCGCGATAATATCAGCATGCAGAATAAGATTATCCGCTTAAGAAATTTTATCAGCAAAAGAATGGAGGTGATGCATTTTTCATTACAGGCATATGAAAATAAAGACAGTAATTTTCACAGTTATCTTCTTAAAGGCAGATTACTCATGGATACCTGCCAGACAATCCTCCGGGAAATAGAAACCCAGGAGCAGGCTGTGTATGATAAAACAAGCGTGAGAAAAAACTTTTACGTGTTAAAAGCGCCTGCAAATTTCAGAAATCTGTTTCTCGTAACGCTGTTTTTGCTGGTGCTGTCGTTTATCCTCATCATGCGGGAAATCATGAGGAGATCGAGTTACCAACGGGAACTGCAGGCTAAAATGATTGAATTGAACCAGACACATGAAGAACTGCAACAGGTCACTTTCATTACTTCTCATGATTTTCAGGAGCCGCTCCGGAAAATCAGGGTATTCACTACCAGGCTTACCGGTAAACATCGTGAAAGGCAGGATGAGGAAGGGATACAGTTGATTGACCGCATCCAGGCAGCAGCAGGGCGAATCCAGGAGCTTATACAGGAGATGGTTCAATATATGGCTTTGTCCAGGAGTAACGAGAAGATGTTACAGATAAGTTTTGCATCGATTGTACAACAGGCACTCAATGAAATGGGAGATCATCCTGTTCTGAAAAAAGCAGAAATCAATACCCAGCTTTCAGCAACCTTATTCGGATACCCGTCGCAGATAAGACTTTTGTTTAAGTCACTTATAGATAACTCAATCAAATTTGCCCACCCTGAAAGAATTCTGAAACTGAGCATAACAGGAAAGGTCACCATTGCAAAAGAAAGCGAGCCTTCTATGCAACAGAAGACCTGGTACATGATCACTGTTCGTGATAATGGAATCGGATTTGACCAGGAATTCAATAAAAAGATATTTCATCTTTTCAAACGTCTCGAAACAGCAGGTTCAGGCCCCGACGGAAAAGGTGTGGGGCTCGCCCTTGCTGAAAAAATAATGGCGAATCACCAGGGCTTTATCAGCGCGGAAGGAACCGAAGATGAAGGCGCGTCATTTCATTTGTATTTCCCGGTGACCTTTTAGACGGTTTAAGCACATGCTCAATTTTCATTTGCCACATTTGGAGTCACGATAGGATTTCTTCGTAATACGGAACATCAGTTAAAATCAACCTGCCCAAAAGCCATTACAACCATCAGACAGACTCATAGTAGCTACTACTGCTACTTAAGTCAGCTAATAAGCTTTTCCACATTTCTGTTAAATTCCATTAACTTTTTGGGGATATTCTTACCCAGAATTTATCAGACCCTATTCATTTTCAGGCTAAAAAAATCTGGCACAATGTTTTGAATTATAATGGCAGAAGCGACAATGAAAATGAGAGGAATGGGAATCAAAATATCAAATGCTGAATCATGTTACGCTGGACGATCACATTTCTGATAATAGCATTAATCGCCGCTTTACTTGGTTTTGGAGGGATAGCAGCCGGAGCAGCTTCGATTGCAAAAATCATTTTCTTCATTTTTGTCGTACTATTTGTACTGTCATTGCTGGCAGGCCTGGTTAGACGAACGTAACAACATATTTAATAAGGATGGTTTTCATAGGTTTTAAAAGTGCAGTCTCTTCAGACTGCATTTTTAATTTCAGGGTGTTGGAGGTCTAACGTTAAACGTTTAACGGTTTTCATTATCCCATAAGATTCTGTAATTTACCGCCCATATGGGAAAGGTATTTATACTCGTTGCTGAAGATGATGCCGATGATAGATTTCTGTTACAGACTGCCTTTCAGGAGCAGAAATATGGTGAGAGGGTCGATTTTGTAAGCAATGGAGTGGAGTTGTTAAACTACCTTGATACGATACAGGAGGACAAACATTTCGAAAACAATTTTCCCATTTTTATTCTGCTTGATCTCAATATGCCCAAAAAGGATGGCCGCGAAGTTTTGCATTTTATGAAACAGCATCCGGTTTATAAACGAATACCTGTAATTATTTTCACAACTACCAAAAATGACAATGAAGTGCGCAAATGTTATGAACTGGGTGCCAATACCTATGTAGTAAAGCCAACGAGTTTTGACGCCCTGATTGGCGTGCTTGATGATATCCGATCCTATTGGCTGAAAACGGCTACAGTACCGGTTTAAGATTATCCGAAATATAAAAACCGGAACAAAGTAAAGTACTAATGTTCCGGTTTTATTATTTTCCGCTGAAGACTACATTCGTCCCAGTGATTCCTCAGCTCTTGATTTCAGGTGGTTTACCTCATTTCTTGCTTTTACTTTAGCTCCTTCCAGTTCCTGCCGGCCACTTACCAACGCATCCTTAAACTTATCTGACCAATCGCCGGCTATATCTTTCATGCTTTTCCTGAGCTTCCTGGTTTTTTCAGGAGCTATCAGCATCGCTATCAATGCTCCAGCTGCTGCCGCTCCCACAATTCCCAGGATTATTCTGTTCTTTTTTGACATATTCATCGTTTGAAGTTTTAATGGTGATCAATAATAAAGTGGATGAAAATAGTATGCCATGATCCAATAATACCGTTATACATCACAGATAGCTATGTTAAATTCCAAAATAAAGAACCCGGCTATACCAAAGGCGCAGGAAACACTCGTTAAGACGGGGATTTTTTTATAAATTGCTTTGCATTCCAATCATGAGCAAAAAGAAAATACTGATCATTGATGATGAAGTGGATTTTTGTCTGCTCTTAACTTCTTTTTATTCGCGAAAAGGATATGAAGTGAGCTTTTCACATACACTTAATGAAGGGTTACACAGCATCAACAAATTTGTACCCGATATAATTTTCCTTGACAATAATCTTCCCGATGGTCTTGGCTGGGATGCGGCCGCAAAAATTCAGCATGATTTTCCAAAGACCGAACTTAACCTGATCAGTGCATATAAATCTGATCTGCCGCATCTTGCAAACCTTGCTACAGTAAGGATTTTAGAGAAACCGCTGAATCTTGAAACCCTGGATCTCTTTTATTAAGCCCGGTTTTGAAAAAGAAATTTTTTATTTAATTCTGCAGGCGGGGCAAAAAGAAAGCCGGAATCTTTTTGATACAATTCCAGCTGAAATTATTATTCCTGTGAAAAAATCAATGCTGATTAATTCAACAGGTAAATCAGTTCACATCCACACCCGCCATAACGGTATTGTATACCGGAAAAGAGAGGATAAAGGTTGAGCCCTTATTCACGGCACTTCGGGCAGAAATAAAGCCTTTATGCTGTTCCAGGATTTTTTTACATAAAGCCAGCCCGATGCCTGTTCCCTGAAATTCCGGGTTCTGATGCAACCTGCTGAACATGGCGAAAATCTTTTCGGCGTATTGCTGTTCGAAACCAATACCATTGTCTTCAATAAAAATGCGGCAATACTGGGCTGTATGGTTGTCCTCGCTGATATCATTGACCTCCGTCATTTCAGCACTGATACGTATTTCAGGCCTGATATCCTTGCGACTGTATTTCAGGGCATTATTGAGCAGGTTTTGAAAAAGAGGAAACATCAGTCCGCGGATAAGATTGAGTTTCGGAATCGGGCCTAGTATAACCGAAGCGTTTTTTTCAGCAATCAGCTCTTCCATTTCGCTCAGTATCTCTTTGATAATTCCAGCCAGGTCGGTTTCTTCAAGAGAATTATTCTCAAAGCTGATTTTCGAAAAAGTGAGTATCTCCTCAATGAGTGCCTGCATTCTCGCACCTGAATTCTGGATTCTGCCGATATACATTCTTCCTTCATCATCAAGCTGGTCTTTATATTTCATCGAAAGTCTGTCGCCAAACATCCGGATTTTTCTCAATGGCTCCTGAAGATCATGAGAAGCCATGAACGCAAAACGATCCAGTTCAGTGTTGGCAGCTTCAAGGCGCCCGATATACTCCAGCAACTGATGATTGAGTTCATTCACTTTTTCTTCAGAAGCTTTTCTTTCAGCAATTTCCTGTTCCAGGTTTTTATTGATGAT
>JAATGW010000613.1 GCA_015654495.1 Chitinophagales bacterium | reverse complement strand
TCCGTAACAGATTTTAGCATCCTGCCAGATCATATCTTCAGCTGGAACTCCTTTGGGAAGCTGAACTTTAATCTGCCCGCTGGATTTAAGGTCGGCACGGTAGAGCATTACTTTGTAAATACCTTTCTGCCTGATCAGGTGTTTTATTTCTCCCTGTACATTCAGTTCCTCCGGCATCAGCCAAACATGATGCAGGCGCCGGTATACTTTTCCATCTGCTTCCGTTTCCATCACCTGAAAAGGAATGAAAATAAAAGGGCCTGCAATCGTTTGCGATGATGCCCACATATTGCTTACTTCATTCACCACGGTTTCGTTGCGGTGTTTTCTTTCAGATACCAGGTTGCTGATCAATAAAGTCGGAATCATCAGAACAAGGATCAGGCAGGCTGTTACAACAGCTTTGATAAATACATTGTTTTTTGATGCTGAAGGCTGTGCGGGAGGAGATACTGTTTCCATATTATGTTGTTGAATAAAATTGACAGATGAAATTGTTTGAGAAAAATAGTCCTGAAGTTTTTTTCTGCTGAAAAGCCACGATAGTGATGCAGATCCGCATAGAATTGCTGAATAGATTAATGCTTCCTGCAACTGATCCTGAGCAGAAAAAATCCTCAGTTCCAATTCGGAAGCGACTAATCCATAAAAAAAGCAGGGAACCAGACAACAGAGCAGTATCAAAAGAATTTTCCGTTCAGTTGACATCCCAAAATTCCTGAGAAGGAATACGGCAATTGTTATTAACCCGAGTACCGGAATACTTGCCAAAGCTCCTGCCACAAAAACCAGCAAAGGGCCATACCAGAAATCAGGTTCCTGGTATAAGAAAATAAATATACTGATTGAAGCAAGGATCAAACTTGTATGAAACCAGATCCGGACTGCAATAAAAAAAGATTTAATAATATTCTTCATTTAAAAGTACTTTGTATTTCAAAGTGTAACTACAAAAAAAATTACCCTAAGGTTTTGATCATTTGCTCCAGTGCATCAAGGTGAGCTTTAAATGCTTTTTCTCCTGCTTTTGTAACTGAATAGAGTGTATTTGTTTTTCTGCCGATGAATCCTTTCTGAACCTTTAGATAACCATTATCTTCAAGCGTTTTGAGATGACTGGCCAGGTTACCATCAGTTACCTGGATGAATTCTTTAAGATCATTAAAACTAACAGAAGTATTCACCAGCAGTGCGCTCATGATGCCCAGCCGGATCCTGCTGTCAAAAATCTTATTTAAATGTTCAATGGGATTCTTCATCAATTCAGGAAATGTTTTATAAAGCCGCGCTCATTTCTGTGTTGGCCCCTCTTTCATATTTCCACCACATAGTTATTCCATAAATGATATGTAATACGCCAAAACCAAATGCCCAGAAAAATATTCCATACCTGTTCATCCACAAAGAAATAATTCCTGTTACAATTTCGGCATAACCAAGATAACGCACTTCGCCCAAAGTATATTTAGATCCATTTATCAGAGCTATACCATAAATAATAAGTGACGCACCTGCGATGAGTTCATATTGTTTAAGATCGACCATCCTGATCAGGATAAATCCACCGGCGATCAATGGTATAAGTGTATTCCACAAAAGCCGGCGTGCAGTATTACCCCAGATTCCGATTCCTTCTTTCCTGCTTCTGAGCCAGGTAAACAAAAATGCGGAAACGGTCGCAGCAAAAAATACAATCCCTGCAATTACAAGCAGGTCATTTCTAAGACATACCGGACAAACATCAGCCGACCTGTATTCTGAACTGTAGTAAAAGTCGATCCGCCTGATAGCCAGCCATGCCCCGATAAGTGCAGAGGTGCCGGCCGCTACCCCACTCCATCCACTCAGACTTATAAACCGGCTGCTACGTTCCATCATCTGACGGATATCACGGATTGCCTCAAGGTTCTGCTGCGTTGTAGTCATTTAAAGTACTTTGAAGTACAAAGTAAATGCGAGATATCCAGATTAGCAAATAATCCCTGAAATTTTTGTCGGGCTTGTTGAAATAGATTCTGACCAATGCTGTGGTAGTTTTGTCATATTCTTCTTCCTCCCGCTATCAGCTTGCCCACTTTACAACCTCAATCTTCGTAAAATCATATCCCCCCTTCTTTAACGGCAAAGGCTATCGCAGTTGATTGCAATAGCCTTTACCGATTATAGGTCTGGTTATGACAAGTATTAATTTACAACTAACCTTGCATGTCGTTTTTTACCGTTTTGATCTACTTCAATGATGTAGGTGCCTGCACTAAGTGTCGGTGGTAACCGGAACCTAAGCAATAACCGGCTGCCGCGTTCTGCCTTTAACTGACGGTAGATTTCGGCGCCCTGTACAGTAAGAATCCTTACCGAAATAGTTTCGTTCGGGCTCCTTTGTGGTATTTCCATAAATACCATACCCGTAATATTATTCGGATTCGGATAGATCAGGAACGCTCCCGATTTTATATTAAAGACCACAGAACGAATGAACGAATAGCGGATAATGCCATCCCTGCTCTCAGTTTTAAGCCTGTAGTAGGATATTCCCTGGTAAGGCCTGATATCAGTATAGTCGCCGGAATTATCTGTTTTTCTTGCGGAAGGTTCAATGGTTTCGAGCTTTTCAAACTGAACTCCGTCAACCGAACGCTCAATTGTCAGGGGTCCGGTTTGTTTTTCAGGCAGAATCCAGTTGAGCATTACCTGGTCTACAGCGAGGGTTGCTTCAAAAGATGCATCAAGATCAGCTTTACGGGTGCCACTGTTCGGTACTATCTCTATCGCATTCACTTTCGCATTGTCAGTGACTGTTGTAAAAGTGATGTTCAGCGTTCCGTCGGTTACAGCAATACTACTGAAGGTTTCCACTTTTGCAGTATTTGCACCGGCCTGCGCAAAGATGTCATAATTCGAAAGCGTTCCCTTGCCATTTTCAATATTCACACTAAACTTCCGTTGGTTGGCTGAGGTAGGATAGGTTGCTTCAAAATGAAGCTTCACTGTATAAATGCCATTGGTTACCGGTACAGCATAGTTGAAATTCCCAAAGCGCTCGGTCTGGTAAAGAGCATCATTCGTAGTACCATTGATGGCAGTTGAGCCATAAGAGTAGGCCGTGCCTCCAGTGAAGTTTTTGTCTGCAGCCCAGGTCTGACCACTCAGGGTTACTGACGGACCACCACTGTTGATGAGAATGGAATTCGCAGCCGGAGGACTGGATACTGTTACAACGAATTCGTCTTCCGCAAACAATCCCTGTGCATCCGTTGCCTTTACCTTGATGTTCGCAGTACCTGTAAGGTTTGCAGCAAAACTGAGAGTCAGATTGGTTCCGTTGAATGCTGCGCCTGTAACCAGTGCAGTGTTTGTATTTCCGCTTATGCTGAGTGTGAGATTAGCCACTCCCCCATTATCGGTAAATGTATTGGCAACCGCAACCACCAGGCTCGCCGTATTCATCACTACCGATTTATCGGTAATTGCATTAGCCACTACAGGTGCAGTATTATTGACTGTTACAATAAACTCATCTTCCACAAACAGGCCCTGTGCATCCGTAGCTTTCAGTTTGATAGTGGATGTGCCGGTCTGTCCTGCAGCAATCGTCAATGTAAGATTGGTACTGCTTATTGAAGTGCCTGTAATCAGTGCTGTATTACTATTACCACTTACACTGTAGCTGATATTAGCTGCACCGCCATTGTCAGTAAAGGTGTTGGCAAAAGCAACTATCAGGCTTGCCGTATTTGCCACCACCGATTTATCCGTGATCGGGGTTGAAATAACAGGTGGCGTATTGGTATTGGGACTTACTGTCACCATAAACTCATCTTCCACAAACAGACCCTGCGCATCCGTTGCCTTCAGCTTGATAATAGATGTACCGGTCTGGCCTGCAGCAATCGTCAGCGTAAGATTTGTGCCGTTTATTGAAGTTCCTGTAATCAGTGCTGTATTACTATTACCACTTACGCTGTAGCTGATATTAGCCGCACCGCCATCGTCCGTAAAGGTATTGGCAAAGGCAACCAGCAGGCTTGCAGTATTCACCGTCGCCGACTTATCTGTAATGGCGTTTGCCACCACAGGAGCTGCATTTGGCGTACTTCCTGTATTGCTCAGGATCTCTATGGCTGAGACTTTGGCATTATCAACAACTGAACTGAAACTTATATTCAGTGTTCCGTCAGTTAAGTTAACATTGAACTGCTCTGTTGTAGCAGTCATAGCTCCCACTTTTGCGTGGATATCGTAGCTGGACAATACCGCTTGCCCTTCAATGCTTACATTAAACTTACGCAAGTTGTTTGAAGTGAAGTATACCTCAGCGAAATGTAACCTTACTATATAACTGCCATTAGCTAACGGTATAGAGTAACTGAAATTTCCGAAACGTTCTGTCTGATAAAGCGCATCATTGGTCGTTCCCGCTATGGCACCGCCCGATGAATAACCGCTGCCACCGCTGAAACTATTGTCAGCTCCCCAGGTTTGTCCGCTGAATGTTACCGAAGGACCTCCGGAATTGATCAGCTTCACAGCTGTACCCGAACCAGCACTGGTCACAGTAACAACAAATTCATCTTCCACAAACAGTCCCTGCGCGTCCGTAGCTTTCAGCTTGAT
>JAATGW010000186.1 GCA_015654495.1 Chitinophagales bacterium | reverse complement strand
TTCCTGTAGCTTCTCCTGGAAGCGTCGCTCATCGGCCTGTACATTATCCTTATCGAGACCCTTGCCAAAGCCTGAGCTGTAAAGCGGTACCAGCAGTTCAGGATGATTGCTGGTACAATGCAGGCACTCCCTGTTATTTTCTATGACGAGCTTCCAGTTGCAGGCTTCGATAATATCTTTCTGGCAGGCTATTTTAGTTTTTGGTACTTCGTATGGAGCAAGATAGGGAGAAAGCATAGTACGAACTTCTTCGATGTCAGTGGGTGCCGGCGAGCTAAGACAAACATAAATAAGGCCACCTATCACGGCAACCTCTATGGGATTCAGACCGAAATCTTCCGTGGGAAAACCGGGATCCATACCGCGGGCATGGAGAAGCTTTCCTTCAAGATCGTAGGTCCAGTTATGGTAGGGACAGATGAGCCGCCTCGAGTTGCCCTTTTCTCCGGCTACCAATTCATGACCACGGTGCCGGCATACATTGTAATATCCTTTCACTTCCCCGCGTGATGTACGCTGCAGAAAAAAAGAACGGGTTCCGATTTTTAATGCAACATAATCACCTGAATTAGGAATGTCGGCCTCACAGGCAACATAAATCCATCGGCTATAAAAAATCCGCTCAAGCTCCTGCTCGAAAATTTCAGTACTTGTATAGAAGCGCGGAGGTAAAGTGAAGTTTGTGTCAATTCCAGCGAAGGGCATGGTGATATTTTTAATAATTTGGAGTCAGATCCAACAACTAAACTAAAACATAAAGTTAAGTTTGCTACTCAATATTCCATTCGAGAATAGACTATAAAAATCAGGATTGACTTGCAGAAAATTAAAACATGCGACCCGTTCATTAGAATTTATTAATTAACTCAGACCAATAACTGTAATTCAGATTATGAAGGATTCTCCAGCTACGGATAATAGCGATCTTGCCAGTTTTGGTTATCGTCAGGAATTAAAGCGTTCCATGGGGAGTTTCTCCAGTTTTGCTGCCGGCTTTTCTTACATTTCTATTCTTACCGGTCTTTTTCAAATGTTTTATTTGGGTTATGGCGTTGCGGGACCGGCATTTTTCTGGACCTGGCCATTTGTACTGGCGGGTCAATTGCTGGTGGCGCTCTGTTTTGCAGAACTGGCGTCCAGGTTTCCGTTGTCGGGCGGGGTTTATCAATGGGCAAAATTAACCGGAAGCCCTTTCTTCGGATGGATGACGGGCTGGATATACATGGCTTGTCTGGTTACCACTATTGCTGCTGTGGCCATGGCACTCCAGGTCAGCCTGCCGCAGATTTCAAATGCTTTTCAGATCATCGGAACTTCAGATGATGCAAAATCAGTAGCTGTTAATGCCATTTTACTGGGTTCTATTCTGATTGTTACCAGTACGATTATCAATGCCAGGGGTATTAAGCTATTGGCTATGATCAATAATATTGGTGTGTTTGCAGAATTGATTGGAATTATAGTTCTGATCGTCCTCCTTTTTTTAAACAGACTAAGATCGCCGATCGAAGCTGTGATAAACATGAAATTTACCGGATCTGCGTTCCAGGCTTTTCCTGATCTGAAGATTTTATTGGCAGCAACAGCACTTACAGCTTCCTATGTTCTTTATGGATTCGATACTGCCGGAACATTGGCAGAAGAAACGCATGATCCGCGTAAAAAGGCTCCCCGCGCAATCCTGCAGGCGCTTCTTGCCGCCGGATTTGCCGGATTACTGGTATTGCTTTTTGCACTGATGGCGGCGCCGGATTTAGGTAATCCGGATCTGGGAAATATACGCGGAGGTTTGCCGATGCTGGTGAAATCTGTTCTGGGCGAAACGACAGGCATCCTTTTTCTTTGTATTGTTATTTTCGCCATCATTGTGTGCACGCTTGCAGTTCACTCCGGAGCAGTAAGATTAATGTTTGCAATGGGACGTGATGGGTATTTGCCATTCAGTGAATCCTTATCAAAAGTTTCCCCGAAAACCCAAACCCCTGTTTTGGCAACTTTGCTTTGTGGATTGGGTGCAATAATTATTCTGGTAATGAATCTTCAGTTTCCAAAAGTATTTGAGTTGGTAACCTCAATTGCCATCCTTTGGGCTAATCTTGCTTACTGGATAGTGGTTGCCCTTCAACTGAAAAATAGAATTAAATTGGCCCGCGATGGAGGAGATACGGACGCCAGATTCAGCCTGGGCAAATGGGGATTCCCGGTAAATATTCTGGCGCTGATCTGGAGCAGTTTTATGGTTATCAATGTATCCTGGCCCCGGACTTCAACCTATGGTTTGGAATGGTATAACCAGTATGCGGCGTGGATGTATACGACTGGTCTAATTTGCCTTGGGTTGATTATATATTACATCAAATCAAAAAAACGACGAAGAATTTCTTAAAAGCAATATGGTGTATACTCAGTTTATCGATGGCGTATTAACTACATTTTCAACACGTGAATCCTGGACAAACTATAATCCGGCAAATAATGAGCCAATGGGAGAGGTTTGTCTGGCTACCGATGAGGATATTGAAGCAGCTGTACATTCTTCAGAAAAGGCTTTCCAAATCTGGCGTACTAAAACCGGAGCAGAACGTGGTCGGGTACTATCAAAGGCCGCCCATATTTTAAGATCCAGATTAGAGAAAATTGCTTTTTCAGAAACACAGGATGTTGGAAAGCCGATTTCGGAATCTCTGGCTGTGGATGTTAGTTCGGCTGCAGATGCCCTGGAATATTTTGGCGGAATGGCTGCAGGTATTCATGGTGAATTTTTTGATCTGAAAAACGCCTTTGGATATACACGTCCTGAGCCATTAGGTGTTTGTGTTGGAATTGGTGCCTGGAATTATCCGATTCAGATTGCAGCATGGAAAGCCGCGCCCGCATTGGCTTGCGGTAACTCGATGATTTTTAAACCATCTGAACTTACACCGGCAACTGCACTGCAATTAGCTGATGTATTTATGGAAGCCGGAGCCCCGCCGGGTTTGTTTAATGTTTTGCAGGGTGATGGCAGCGTCGGAAGTAAATTAGTAGAACATCCGCAGATTGCAAAAATTTCACTGACAGGTTCTGTTTCCACCGGCAAGAAAATCTTTGCTGGTGCTGCGAATCAACTTAAACGGGTGACACTGGAATTGGGTGGAAAATCTCCGTTGATTATTTTCGAAGATGCAGATTTAGATAATGCTGTGTCTGCAGCTATGCTCGCCAATTTTTATACACAGGGTGAAGTGTGTTCGAATGGTACAAGGGTATTTGTTCAGCGTCAGATTTTTGATTCCTTTTTGTTGAAGCTGAAGGATCGAACTGAAAAAATCAGGTTGGGTGATCCGACGGATCCGGATACACAGATGGGCGCACTGATCAGTAAGGCGCATATGGAAAAAGTAATCCGGTTTATTGATTCGGGAAAATCTTCAGGAGCCACTTTACTGACCGGAGGCTTTAGACCTGAAAAAGATTTCAAAGGACGGGATATCAGTTCCGGCAATTTTCTGACTCCGGCTATTTTTACAGATTGCGATGATGCAATGGAAATTTGTAAAGAAGAAATTTTTGGTCCCGTGCTTTCTATACTCAGTTTTGAGTCCGAAAAAGAAGTGATAGAGAGGGCCAATGATACCCCGTTTGGACTGTCGGCAGGTGTATTTACGAATGACATAAAACGTGGCCATCGGGTAATTCATCAATTACAGGCAGGCACCTGCTGGATTAATAATTATAATATAACTCCTATTGAACTTCCTTTTGGTGGATATAAACAATCCGGTCAGGGCCGGGAAAATAGCCTTGCTGCTATTCAACATTATACCCAGCTGAAAAGTGTTTATGTGGAATTAGGAAATGTAGAATCTCCCTATTAAAATGGAAAAAATTTTTGACACAATTATTATCGGTGGCGGCTCTGCCGGATGTGTGCTGGCGAATCGGTTAAGTGAAAATCCGGATCATAAAGTGTTGGTGATTGAAGCGGGAAGAACAGATTCCTGGTGGGATATTTTTATTCATATGCCGGCTGCTCTTACCTATCCGATTGGTAGTAAATTTTATGATTGGCAATACAAATCGGAGCCTGAACCATTCATGAATAACCGGCAGGTCTATCATGCGCGTGGAAAATTATTAGGTGGTTCCAGTTCCATTAATGGGATGATTTTCATTCGTGGAAATCCGCTGGATTATGAAAAGTGGGCAAAGGATCCTGGAATGGAAACCTGGGACTATGCCCATTGTCTTCCTTATTTTAAAAAGTCGGAAAACAGAACTGCCGGAGCAAACTCCTTGCGGGGTGGTAGCGGTCCACTATACCTCGAGACCGGGCCGGCAACTAATCCTTTATTCAAAGCTTTTTTTGATTCAGCCAAACAAGCAGGCTATCCACTCACTGATGATGTCAATGGATTTCAACAGGAAGGTTTTGGCAAGTTCGATCGAAATATCAAAAATGGCAGGCGTTGGTCCGCCTCTGATGCATACCTGCATCCTGTTTTGGGAAAACGAAAAAATCTTGAAGTAATATGCGATGCGCTCACTACCAGGATTCTTTTTTCCGGGAAACGCGCAACAGGTGTAGAATTTCTGAAAGGAAAAAGTTTACAGAGGGTTACAGCAGGAGAAGTTATTTGTTGTGGCGGTGCTTTTAATTCACCGCAGATTCTACAGCTCTCCGGAATCGGAGATCCCGAAAATTTGAAATCGGCAGGGGTTAAGGTGCTACACGAACTTCCAGGAGTTGGTCAGAATTTGCAGGATCATCTTGAGGTTTATATTCAATACGCTTGTAAAAAACCTGTAAGCGTATACCCGGCATTGAAGTGGTATAACAAACCCTTTGTCGGCCTGCAGTGGATGCTCTTTCATAAAGGACCTGCGGCAACCAATCACTTTGAGGGCGGCGGATTTATCAGAAGTAATGAAACAGTTGCTTATCCTAATCTTCAATTTCATTTTTTACCTGTTGCTATACGATATGATGGCAGTTCACCATCAGGAGGTCATGGCTATCAGGTGCATGTTGGCCCGATGAATTCTGATGCCCGTGGATCTGTGCTGATAAAATCATCGGATCCAAAAGAAAAGCCAGCCATCCGGTTTAACTATCTTTCTACAGATCAGGATCGGAGGGAGTGGGTAGAGGCCATCCGCTGTGCCCGGAAAATCCTGAACCAACCTGCGATGAATGAGTTTAATGGCGGCGAACTCTCACCCGGACCTGCCGTTGATTCCGATGAGCAGATACTGGATTGGGTGAGGCGCGATGCAGAAACTGCCTTGCATCCATCCTGCACCTGTCGCATGGGTACGGATAATATGTCTGTCGTGGATCCGCTAACCTTGCGCGTGCATGGTGTCGATGGTTTAAGGGTAGTAGATGGAAGCATAATGCCTTACGTAACTAACGGTAACCTGTATGCGCCCATTATGATGATCGCAGAAAAAGCGGCTGATATAATTGTAGGAAATCAACCGCTTAAAGCAGAAAAAACTGATTTTTATATAAAGCCAGATTAAATCGGTGCGGACTCAGTAACGCTGACGAGTAGCTTAAAATTGCCCGTTTTTAAACTGGGCAGTTATACGTTACCGTTATAATGTGTGTGGTTAGGCGTTCACTGCTAAATATCATCAAGTTTCCTCACAAAAAATCATAGCGATTAATTTGGATCTCACGCCCGCCGCGGCGGGCTCGGTTTCAATTAAATTTCTTTTCTATTATCTGACGCCCTTTCAGGGCTGAGAAATCCTGATTGAATTAGCATTTTAATAAATCGAAAGTAGTATTAGCTAGGGCCTGCTGATTGAGAGTGGCGTAGGCAATGATCAGCTCCGCAGGACCTTCCTGTTTGTAGTATGGGATAGCAATTTTGTGGCCCTATTCAACGCTCCGTCAGGAGCGTCCTGTGCAGGTCAGTTGTTCCAGAATAAAATATAGTGACCCAAAATTTTTACCTCCGTAAAAATGGGGAACAAATTTCATTTTACAGGACGCTCCTGTCGGAGCGATCAATGCGTTTGTCTGAGAAATCGACTGACTACAAACAGGAGGCTCCACAGGAGCCGGGGAACAGGTTGGCGACACCTTTTATCAAAAAACCTTGCATGGCATTCTTAAAAATCCTTGCCAAAGCCTTTTCCATAGCGATTTTCATTTGTAACAGCAGGCCCTGGATATAGATTCTCCAGGATTGGAGAAAAGAAAAAAGTTTCCGATAATTTGTCTTTTTGAAACCCTGCCTGCTTTAAATTCTTAGCCCTGAAGGGGTGTAAGATAATAGAAATAGTGTCTCTCTGAGTATAAAGCCCTGAAAGGGCGTCAGACCATTTTTATAGGAGCCTGAATCCTCAAAAATCGTTGAACTATCGCAACTTATTCTTCCAAAGTTTTACTGATGCATACAGTGGCATATGGGATGAATGTCATGCAAACCAGGTCCAGTTCAAGAAATCGGCGATAGTACCTGTTCCTGCGTTGAACGTTCAACGTCAAAGGTAATAGCTTGAGATGACGGTAGCCCTATCAATGACAGCTTTTAAAATACTACCTGCATCCGCTTAGGATTACGTTTATCGTCCAACGTTTACCAGAAACACCTGCCGGACTGGATTGCCGGATTGCTACTTTATCCTGCAGTCAGAATATTTCCGAATTGATGAAATGCCCACTACAATAAGTTGAGTGCTGACTCATCATTTTAAGAAATTACATTTTTAAATTCATCATAGTTTCCTTTTCCCGGTGGAGTTGTGCAACCTTGGATTTGCCATTTTGAGGTGGTATAAATCCTGAATTAACTGCTCAGCTTCAACGGATCTGTTTCTGATGTAAAACTGTTTGATATCTTTAGCAGGGTGCAACCTGAGAATTATTACCAAAACAGTTTTTAATTTTCGGAATTGTTTTAAGTATCAACACAATTTTATCCCAAAATTTTTGCCAAATGAAATGCCTGTTTGCCATCATCCTCATCTTCACTGGTGTAAACATTTACGCCCAGAACGACGCCAAAATGAATGCCTTCGTCACCAGCCTGATGAGTAAAATGACGTTGGATGAAAAGATCGGACAGCTCAACCTGGTAACTCCCGGCGGAGCCGTTACTGGTTCGGTAGTCAGTAAAGGCGTCGACGAAAATCTGCGCAAAGGATATGTGGGTGGTCTGTTCGGTATCACCGGTCCGGATAAAACACGCCAGGCACAGCAGATCGCTGTCAACAATTCAAGACTGAAAATTCCACTTTTTTTCGGGCTCGACGTGATCCACGGCCATAAAACCCTTTTTCCGATTCCGTTGGGATTGTCCTGCAGCTGGGATCTGGCGCTGATAGAAAGAAGTGCAAGAATTGCTGCCACAGAAGCTACAGCCGACGGACTTTGCTGGGCATTCAGCCCCATGGTGGATATCGCCCGGGATCCGCGCTGGGGAAGGGTTTCAGAAGGATCAGGTGAGGATGCTTACCTGGGTGGTGAGATAGCCAAAGCAATGGTAAGGGGTTACCAGGGAAAAGACTATTCTTCGACAAATACCTTGATGGCATGTGTGAAGCATTTTGCATTATATGGCGCGGCTGAGGCGGGTCGCGATTATAACAGCGTGGACATGAGCAAAATCAAAATGTATGAATATTACCTACCGCCATATAAAGCCGCTGTGGATGCGGGCGTCGGCAGCGTGATGAGTTCTTTCAACGATATTGATGCAGTGCCAGCAACAGGAAATAAATGTCTGCTCACGGATCTGTTGCGAAAACAATGGGGTTTTAAAGGACTGGTTGTAAGTGATTATACCTCCGTCAATGAAATGACAAATCATGGCCTCGGCGATCTCCAAACCGTTTCAGCATTAGCACTCAATGCCGGACTGGACATGGATATGGTAGGCGAAGGATTTTTAACCACGCTGAAGAAATCCCTGCAAAAAGGAAAGGTTACGCAACAACAAATCGACAATGCATGCCGGAGAATCCTGGAAGCAAAATATAAACTTGGTCTGTTTGAAGATCCCTACCGCTACATGGACGATTCCAGACCTGCAAAAGACATTCTTACTTCGGGAACAAGAAAGGCAGCTCGTGAGATCGCAGCACATTCCTTTGTACTGCTTAAAAATAGCGCACAGGTATTGCCGTTGAAAAAAACATCATCGATCGCATTGGTTGGTCCGCTCGCAGACAGCAGGAGGAATATGCTCGGTACCTGGAGCGTAGCAGGTGATTTCACAAAAGCAGTAGCTGTAATTGAAGGCATAAAAAATGTCGCACCGGATGCAAATATTATTTATGCAAAAGGCGCAAATATTTCGGATGACTCAATGCTGATCAAACGCACCAATGTATTTGCACCGGATGAAATTGAAATCGATAAGCGATCTCCCGACGAAATGATTGCCGAAGCAGTGGCTGCAGCCAACAAAGCTGATGTAGTTGTAGCCGTTGTTGGCGAAGCCGCAGATATGACCGGCGAAGCGAGCAGCCGTTCAGATATCGGGCTGCCGCAAAGTCAGTTGAATCTGCTGAAAGCGCTTGCAAAAACGGGAAAGCCGATTGTAATGGTTTTATTTAACGGCCGGGCAATGACCTTGAACTGGGAATCAGAAAACATGAATGCGATACTGGATACATGGTTTGGTGGAACCGAAGCAGGTAATGCGATTGCTGATGTACTGTTTGGAAATTATAATCCGTCAGGAAAACTCACAACAAGTTTTCCGCGGAACGTTGGTCAGATCCCCATTTTTTATAATCATAAACACACAGGCCGGCCATTTAATAATGAGCCCAATGCCAAGTTCAAATCCAACTATCTCGATGTAAGCAATGACCCGCTTTATCCTTTCGGCTTTGGACTGAGTTATACCAGTTTTAATTACAGTGATATTAAATTGAGTAAGTCAAATCTGAAAGGAAATGAAACGCTCACAGCATCGGTAACGTTGACCAATAGTGGAAAAATTGCTGGCGAAGAAGTAGTTCAACTGTACATCACCGATGTTGTTGCCAGTGTAACTCGTTCGGTGAAAGATCTTAAAGGTTTTCAAAAGATTTTGCTGCAGCCAGGAGAAAGCAAAGAAGTTGTTTTTAAAATTACACCTGAACAATTGAAGTTCTTTAACAGCAATCTTAAATGGGATTGGGAAAGCGGGGAGTTTATTATTCATATTGGTACTAATTCCAGTGAGGTGAAGAGTGGGAAGATCAATTGGGTGAAATAAAATTTCATGGTTTTTCAGTCGGGCCGCAACCGTGCCTGCCCGCCGCAGCGAAGCGAAGGAGGTCGGTTAATCTCCAGCCACCTGAGCTGAGTGCTGTTAATAATCAGGTCAGTTTTATTTACCGCAAATAACGCTAAGTTAACAGCCCTCAAATGACGCAAAAGCCTTTTCATAAATAGCAAGACTGCATTTTTTCAATCATCATTCGCGCAACTTGCGGGCTGTTTATTTGCGCAGCTTGCGGTTAGATTCCAGTGACTTGAACTGAGTGCTGCTAATAATCAGGTCAGTTTTATTTACCGCAAATGACGCTAAGTTAACAGCCCGCAAATGACGCAAAAGCCTTTTCATAAATAGCAAGACTGCATTTTTTCAATTATCATTCGCAACTTGTGGGCTGTTTATTTGCGCAGCTTGGGGTTAGATTCCAGTGACTTGAACTGAGTGCTGTCAGGGATGTAGCTTTACTTTACACTTTAAACTTTAAACTCACTTCATACTTCGTACTTCGTACTTCGTACTTCATTTTCAGCCTCTTCCCATATATGGCATCCGGTTGGCCATTACCGTTAAAAATGGCACATTCACATCCAGGGGAAGGTTGGCAAGGTATACAATAGTCTCTGCAATATATTGCGTGTCCATGGCAGGTTCCTTTGCAATGGAACCATTAGCCTGCAATATACCTTCCTTCATCTTTTCTGCCATCGCGGTATCAGCGTTGCCTATATCAATTTGCCCACAGCAGATATTATAGTTTCTTCCGTCAAGGGATGCAGACTTCGTAAGACCCGTTATAGCATGCTTTGCTGAAGTATAGGGAGCAGAGTTGGGCCGGGGAACATGCGCAGAAATAGATCCGTTATTAATTATCCTTCCTCCCATTGGATCCTGGCTCTTCATTAATTTGAACGCTTCCCTGATACAAAGAAATGAGCCCGTAAGATTTGTAGCAATCACTGATTGCCATTCTTCAAATGAAATTTCTTCCAGTGGTTTTGCAGGTGCTCCAATTCCGGCGTTGTTGAACAAAAAATCCAATCGTCCAAAAGATTGCCTGACTTTCGAAAACATATGAGCGACCTCGTCGGGATTTGTGACATCTGCCTGAAATACCATCGCGTTACCCTTTTTGTCTTCCGCCATACTCCTGGTTTTTTCCAGGGATGCATTGTTTCTGCCGCAGAGGACCACTTGGAAATTATTCTTTAAAAGAGCCAGGGCGGCGGACTGGCCGATACCTGATCCTGCCCCGGTGACAAGGGCAATTCTCTGCAAATCGTTCATACAATTTCCTCCTTTATATAAGATTTAATTATCTGCGTGATGGATTCATCCCTTGAAAAGCCAAGTGAAGAGGCGCGTTCCGTCGAGAATTCAGTGGGCCATGTCATCACGATGCTTTGTATGAATGGATCCGGAGCCCACTCAACAAGCGAAACCGTTTTTTTGCCTGCAAGTAATTCCAGAGCGGTTAGAATTTCATCAACGGATACAGTGATTCCCGGAAGTGTAACAATCCTGTTTTTACCAAATAAGGAAGCAGGGATAGTTGAGGAGTGTACCAGGTTTTGCACAACTTTCTGAGGCGAATGAATGTAGATGCGTGTATCTCTCTCCACCGGGCATTTGGCAACAACTCCATTCAGCGGTTCGCGGATTATTGAGCTGGCGAATGATGAAGTGGCGGCATTCGGTTTCCCTGGTCGTACAACGATCGTGGGTAGCCGAAGAGACCTTCCGTCCACGAATCCCCGCCTGCTGTAATCGTTAATCAATAATTCTGCAATGGCCTTTTGAGTGCCATAAGAGCTTTGCGGTGTGGGAGCTGTTTCATCACTGATAATGTCAGGCATATCACCTCCAAAAACTGCGCAGGTACTGGCAAAGACAAATATGGGCTTTTTTGCGGAGGCTTTACATAATTCCAGGATCTGGCTTACAGCATGCAGGTTTACTTTCATTCCAAGGTCAAAATCCTTTTCTGCTTCGCCGCTCACTATTGCCGCCAAATGGAAAATAATGTCCGGCATTGGATCCAGCAACCGGCGCATGGTATCGTAGTCACAAAAGTCACCCGCTTCGATTTTGAGGCGATTGTCCTGGAACGGTGGAGTGGTGATTACTTTGTCAAAAGAGATCAGTCCGGTGATTTTGTTTTCGTATTGCGAGCCATCTTCCTTCGCCGGGTGAAGCAAAGTTTTTGTTAAGCGTTGACCGATAAATCCTGCAGCACCAATTATAAGAATCCGCATATTAAAAAGAATGTTAGATTAAAAATAAGCCTTCTCCTCCGTGATCTGACAGGGCTGTCAGGAAATGCCTTTGGACGCTGCGATTGAAAATAAATACCTGGAAGTATTTCAGTAAACAGAAATTAAGAGAACAATGATTATTTCCTTTCTATATGAAATGAATTCATCAATGGATGTTGAAAAGCATCCGCTTCGATCTCAAAACTATCGCCTTCTTTAATTTCGATCTTGTCCGCAAAGCTCAGAACTGAAGTGCCAAGAAAATGAACATGTACATCACCAGGCTGCCGGAATAAGGGATACTTAAAATGATGATATTCCAGGTTATTGATATTGTGACTCATGTTAGCCTCTCCGGTGAGAAATTCTTTCTCCCAGATTATATTTTCTTGTCTTCTGATCCTGCTTTTACCAAGGATATTTGGAGGTAATTCACCTGTTAGTAATTCAGGTCCATATGCGCAGGAGCGGAGTTTTGAATGTGCGAGATAGAGGTAATTTATCTTCTCCATTTTGTGATCCGAAAACTCATTTCCTAAAGCATACCCTATTCTTTTCGGTTCTCCTTTTTTATCGATAATATAGAGTGCAGCGATTTCCGGTTCCTCGCCGCCATCAAGTGCAAAAGCCGGTGAAGGAATTGCTTTGCCCGGAGCCACTGCCATTAAACCGTTTCCTTTGTAAAACCATTCCGGTTGAACACCAGGCTTGCCATCATTCATTTTCCCGTTTTCAATTCCCATCCGAAACATCTTCATCGAATCAGTCGCATCGGGATCAGCTGATGATTTCTGGTGCATATCATTCCGTGAAGACGCACTGCCAAGATGCGTCAATCCGGTACCCGTGATCCAGGTATGATAAGGGTCCGGGTGACTGACTGGAACTTTTAATCGTTTTTCTTCTGCAAGTTTTCTGAAATCGATATGCTCTTCCAAAAGCAGCCGGCTGGCGGCTTCTGCTAAATCAATTCCCTCATTCTCTGCAAACATAAAAAGCCCATATGTCGAATCCACCTGTTTCAGAATTTGTACATCGTTACCCACGCAAACGCCTACCTGATCTTTCTTATGATCTGAAATAAATTGAATTAATCTCATAAAAGCAAGTCATTTTAATACGGGCTGTCAGGTTCTACTGGTAGAAAACATACAACACAGATATCTCAAAATTAAAAGAAGGTATACTACTACTTTGACAAAAATGAATTATCTCAAGTAAAATCTGCAGAATTATTTCGCCAGTTCTCTAAACTTCCGGGGTCTATCGTCCCGCCAAAACATCCACTCCGGGCAGAACGCTCCAGGCTGCCTGGTGCAGCGTCAGCTTCTGCTGCTCAATGTCCATACTGAGTTCAACCCAGCCATTGTGCCGCTTGCCGTCAATGGTGATTTGTATCGGCAGGAATTTATGCTGTACATTTTTCCAGTTACCAGACCATACATTTGTTCCGTTATTATATTTTTTATTCCTCACGAGACTCACCTGGGAAACATTGGCCCATTCCAGGTTCTCCGGTTCCGCCGTTTTGATCACTTTACCTCTTTGCAATGCACTTGTGAATTCATCAGCATCGGTGAGCGTATAAGCATATTCATAAGTGAACACGTAAAAATCATGGATCATCGCCTGCTGCGGCGGACTGGCAATTTCGGTTTCAGAAAAACGAAAATCCCTCATTCCGTCATTGTTAATATCAAGTATCACACGGCCGCCGACAGAAATAACCTGGTCATTCAGATCTGTATATTTCATAAATGGAACATGCGGATTTTCAATGTCATTTTTCTTACAACTCAATGCCAATGCTAAAACTAAAAGCCAGACTAACTTTTTCATATTTTATTATTTTTAATTTCCTCCAGATCCACCCGGAACATCGTGTTCCGGCCCAATCTGGAAAACAAAATTCCATATACTCTGAAGTACGGAAAAGCCAAACCCGATGAGTTGCGGTTTTCGGGCAATTACCTGTGAAAAAACCTGCATGCGTTAATACTTCACGACTCCAGCCTCCCGACTCCGGACTCCCGACTCCAGCCTCCAGCCTCCAGCCTCCCGACTCTAAATGAATCCTTTTCCAATAAATTCTGTACCCTTACCTTTACACCCGCCCGTATAAGAACGGAATTAAATTCTGCCTATGCCCGAGCTCGCGAACCGACAATTCCTTGAGTTTGAAAAACCTGTCAAGGAACTGTACGATCAGATTGAACAGCTTAAAATAACCCAGGAAAAAAACAAACTCGATCTCTCTGATTCTATCAGGGAACTCGAAGAAAGGATCGTTGCAAAAAAGCGCGAGATCACTGATCATCTTTCTGCCTGGCAGAAAGTACAGCTGAGCCGCCACCCCGACCGTCCGTATACACTTTCCTATATCAATAAAATGACAACCAATTTTATTGAGCTGCATGGCGACCGCAATTTCAAGGACGATAAAGCTATCGTAGGTGGATTCGCCCAACTGGGTGGTGAAACGGTGATGATCATGGGGCAGCAGAAAGGCATCAATACCAAAATGCGACAACTCCGCAATTTTGGTATGGCAAATCCGGAAGGATACCGAAAGGCCCTCCGCCTGATGAAACTGGCAGAAAAATTCAATAAACCTGTTATAACCCTTGTAGATACACCCGGCGCATTTCCCGGTATTGAAGCTGAGGAAAGAGGGCAGGGGGAAGCGATCGCCCGCAATATCTACGAAATGATGCAGCTGAAAGTGCCGATCATCTGCGTGATCATCGGTGAAGGGGCAAGCGGCGGTGCACTTGGCATCGGCGTAGGCGACCGCGTTTTTATGATGGAGAATACCTGGTATACCGTGATCTCGCCGGAAAGCTGCAGCTCGATCCTCTGGCGCAGCTGGGACATGAAAGAAAAAGCAGCAGACGAACTTAAGCTGACTCCAGACCATATGCTCAAATTCAAACTGGTGGATGGTATAATCCCGGAACCCCTCGGCGGCGCTCATTGGGATTACCATGAAGCGGCAGCCATCCTGAAAAAATTCCTTATCCCTGTAGTCGCTGAACTTAAAAAGCAGGATCCACGAAAGCGTGTGGAAGAACGCATCGAAAAGTTCAGCCGCATGGGCTTCTGGGAAGAAACTCCTGTTTAAAAGGCTGGGAGAAGGCGACAAAACAATAATATTCCGGGAAGATATAATTCCCGCCAGCTTTCCGGTTTACCGCCTTCCCGGCCCAGGCTGTTAAACTGAATTCCACCTACCATTTTTTTGTTAATTTTCCACTTTAGTTTAATCTTTTATGCGATATAATTATCAGGGTACAGGTGTAGCAATGATTACACCCTTTCATGCAAATGGTGAGATTGATTTTAATGCACTGGAAAAACTGGTTCATTTTCTGGCGGAAAATGGAATCGATTACCTCGTGGTACTCGGCACCACTGGTGAAAGTGCAACCCTGAATCATGATGAGAAGCAGCGCATATTTTCATTTGTTGCCGGTGCAAATAACGGCCGGCTTCCACTGGTTGCGGGTATTGGCGGTAACGACACACGTGGTGTGATTGATGATATAAAATCGTATGACCTTGACGGTTATAACTCGGTACTTTCCGTTGCACCTTACTATAACAAACCAAGCCAGGAAGGACTGTTTCAGCATTACCGTGCAATCAGCGAAGCATCATCGTTGCCCGTGATGATGTATAATGTTCCCGGTCGTACCGGTATGAATGTTACCGCAGAAACAACTTTGCGTATTGCAGAAGAGTGCAAGAATATATTCGCTACAAAAGAAGCATCGGGGAATTTCGAACAGATCATGGAGATCATAAAATATAAACCTGCAGGTTTTGAGGTGATCAGCGGTGATGATGCTATCACATTGCCGATGATGGCCTGCGGTGCTAACGGTGTGATCTCTGTTGTTGCCAATGCCTATCCGCGGATTTTTTCTGATATGGTTCGTCAATGTCTTGCAGGCGACTACGCTGCGGCCCGGAAATTGCATTACCAGCTCACTGATATAATACCAACACTATTTGCTGAGGGAAGTCCGGCCGGTGTAAAAGCCTATATGCAGGAACTCGGCTTGTGCGACTCACATACGAGGCTACCTGTAGTAGGGGTTAGTCTTCCTTTGCTAAAGAAAATAAAGTCTTTTGCCGAGGTTCTGAAGAAACAATATGTTTTTTAAAGGCTGAATTTTTATCAACCAGTCGATTTCGCATGAAGATGCGGTTCCGGTATTTTACATCCTTTTTAACTCAGGAAACTGTTTACCACTAAAATCACATCATGAAGAATACTTTGTTTGCCATTCTATCCCTTGCGGTTTTTGTATCTGCCTGCCGCAGTACCCGGAATACTTCACGCAGCACCACGGCTTCAACTGCAGCGGCTTCAGCACAACAACAGATCAGTTTGAATATCGACCTGCAGAATGTTGTAAATGATAAAGTTCGGGTAACAGTAACAGCTCCTGCATTTAAAACGGACAGTATCCGGTTCCAGTTTGCAAGAATAATTCCAGGTACTTATGCCATTGCTGATTATGGCCGTTACATAGATAGTTTTACCGCTCTTGATAAATCCGGACTGGTATTACCGGCAGTGCGCAGGGATTCAAATACCTGGGTGATCAGTAATGCAGCCCGCCTCGCTAAAATTTCCTACCTGGTAAATGATACCTACGATTCCGAAATAGGCGATGTGTTTATGGATGAATCAACGACGATCTTTTCACCGGCCGGCACAAATATTCTTGCAGGCAAAAGCTTTGTATTGAACATGGCGGGCTTTGCCGGATATTTCACCGGGATGGAAAATATTCCCTACCACGTTAGTATTCCTCATCCGCAGAATTTATACGGTGGTACATCCATGATTGATACCGATGCTTCCACCGGCAAAGATGTTTTCAATGTTTCACGTTTTGCAGAACTGGTCGATAACCCGGTAATGTATGCAGAACCCGATACAGCGATGTTCAATGTACAGGGCATGGATGTATTACTCCAGGTCTATTCACCAAAATCTAAAAATATTTCCGCGCAGGCTTTCAAAGCTGACCTGCAGAAAATGGTAGTGGCACAGAAAAATTTTCTGGGAAGTATCAACAATACAAAAAAGTATGCAGTGCTCCTGTACATTACCGACAATTCCAAAACCGATGCCCGTGGACTTGGCGCTCTGGAACACAATACTTCCACTACGGCAGTAATGGGTTCATCGATGAAAGCAAAGGACCTGATCGACGTAATATCTCATGAATTTTTTCATACACTCACACCTTTGAAAGTGCATTCGCGCGAGATACAGGATTTTAATTTCAGTACTCCTGTATTATCACAGAACCTCTGGATGTATGAAGGCGTGACTGAATATTTTGCGCATCTTTTCCAGGTGAACCAGGGATTGACAAACGAAGATGAATTTTTTAAAGAGATGGCGAAGAAAATCGCTGAGTCCGCATACTACGATGATACGCTTTCGTTTACCCGTATGAGTAAGAATGTGATTCAGCCTGATATGAAAAAGCAATATGCCAATGTTTACCAGAAAGGCGCTTTGCTGGGGATGTGTATAGATATTATCATCCGCGAAAAATCAGCTGGTAAAAAAGGAATCCTTGATGTGATGGGCGAGCTTTCGAAAGAATATGGACAGGATAAACCCTTCGATGATCAGGCTATTTTTGCAGAATTCACCCGTCTTTCTTATCCCGAAATAGGTGCGTTTTTACAAAAGCATGTGATTGGTGGCACACCGGTGGAGTATGCCGATTATTTCGCGCGCATGGGTGTTACGCCGGTAACCATACAGGTTCCCGAGCCTACTGTTTTTATTATAGGTCAAACGCCTTATATCCGTCCGAATATCAGAAAGCAGATCGTTGCCATATTTCCTGATGGTAAGAATAAATTCATGAATTCGATGGGCGTGCTCAGCAATGATGTGATCCTCGAAATGAATGGCCAGGCCCTTGATGCTTCTCAGATCATGCAGGTACTCATGCTCGGTGCCGGTCTCGACGAAAACCAGGAAGTAACGATGAAGGTTCAACGAAACGGCATGCCGATAGAACTTAAGGCCAATGTAAAACTCAATTACAAAGATGCAGAAGGGTATAAATTTACGGAAGCAGGTAAAGCTGCGTTAAAGGATGCCTGGCTTAAAGGGAAGCTAGCTCTTTAAACAGCCGTTCTACGTTATACGTTCTACGTTATACGTAGAACGTATAACGTAGAACGTATAACTTCATTCAACCCGTCCCTTCATATCATCCGCTCCATCAACATTGCGGCGTTTGCGCGTGAAGGTTTCCTTTCCGAAATTGAAATTGAACGCCAGACCAACCCGCCTGCTGTCACGGATTTCGTAATGGACAGCTTCTGCACCATTGGTAAGAATTGTTTCTTTATATTTCAGACTCCAGAAAATATCATCAACAGTAAGTTTTAAAAACCCTTTTCCTTTCAGGATCTTTTTCTGAACGGCAAAATTCATATACCACCTGGGTTCCATGATCCGCTGGAGATTAACAACGCGGTGAGTATACCTTGCTACAAGTTCCATGCTCCAGTCTTTTTTGAAGCTGAACATATTAAAAGACTGAATCCTGAAAGCGTTGATATTCTGCGAAAGGCTTTCACCATACAAATTGCCTTTGGTTTTGAAGTTGGCAACCGAGAACATGAAATTGCTGCGCCACCATTTTGCCACGGGCAACTGAAGATTAAAGTTTGTTGCCAGCATCCGCCGCATAGCAGCATTCTCGGGCCGGTTTATGAAAATACTGTCCACAGATCCGGTTGCAGTAAATATCGCATCGTCATACCTGTCATATTGAACGTTTACGCTAAACCACTGTTTGTAGTTATATCCGATTTCAGCATAGTAATTATATGCAGGCGATAAATAGGGATTGCCGGTGCGGTAATTATACTGGTCGATAAAAACAAGAAATGGATTCAATTGCTGATAGTAAGGTCTGCTGATACGTCGGGCAAGGTTAACCGAAATTTTTTGCTTTGCTGCGCTGTCAAGCGTGAAACTCATGAAGAGGCTTGGAAAAAATCCTGTATAATTTCTGCTGACTTTATTTTCGGGCACTGTTGCATTGCCGTGCTGATAGCCTTCTGTGTGCGTATTCTCAACACGCAGTCCCAACTGGGCACTGATCCTTTTCCAGTCTTTACGACCGTTTACATAGGCTGCATTTATATTTTCCCGATAAGTAAAATGATTTGATTTTGAAAGGTTGGGAATTTTGCCACCATCGATTTCATCATAGTAATCAGAAATATTATCGTTTACAACAAAGCTGGTTTTTAAACCTCCGGACAATGTGGCTTTGTTTTTTAAAGGATGATTATAATCAACCTTGGCTGTATAGATGTCAATAGTTGAAGGAATAGCATAACTGAAAAGATAGTTGCTGTCAGCACTGGAATTGTATTCATTCAAATAATTATTGAAAAGCTGATTCACATCATTATTGTACCTGATATAGTTGGCATCGGCAGAAAGTTCGCGGCCACTGGTATTAAATTTATGCAGGAAGTTGCCGTTAATATTATACTGGCTCCAGCGAAATTTACCATTCATTGTACCATAAGCATCGGGATCAGTAGTAATGCCTGATTCATTAAAATAATTGTTGTACAGCATTTCTTCTTTTCTGGTGCGGTAGGAACCGGAGATTTGCATGCCAACAGAAGTTTTTTGTGACAGGCTATAATCAATTCCCACACGCGCATTCAGGTCTGTATTCCAGCCGGTATTATAATTCAATAATGTTGCCTGTGATGAATCGCTATAAGTACGGTAGGACCGGTCATCTCCGAAATACCGCTCGTCATATATGCTGAAATTTCCGAAGAGCGAATATTTTTTTGTATTGTAATTAAAATTAAGTGCACTATTCCACCGGTTATTGATACCCTGCGAAAAACCGGTATTGAGGTTACCCGTAAAACCAGCTTGTTTATTTTTTTTGAAACGGATATTAATAACTGCGCCACCTGCTGCATCATAGCGGGCGGGTGGGTTCGTCATGAGTTCGATCTTATCAATACTCGCTCCTGGTATTGATCTCAGGTAAGCGGCGAGATCTGCCATCGACATATAAGTTTGCCGGCCTTCAATCAATACCAGTACACCTGATTTATTATCCAGTGTGATCTCCCCGTCAGAGGCTACCGCCACACCTGGTGTTTTCTCCAGTATCTCCAGTACATTGCTGGTAGCAGCACTGATCATGGCATCAACATTTACAATTGTTTTATCAAGGTCTTTTTCTATGAGGGGTTTCTTCGCCTGAACCACCACTTCTTTCAGGTTTTTCTGTTTTTCCGGAGTAAGAATGATCAAAGGAATTCTGACAATCATCTGAGAACCGCCAAGAGTAATGATTGTTCCCTTGTACAATTGATTTCCTTTTGCATTTACCTTCAGAATATAGCGGCTGGCTTTTAATCCTGTAAAAACAAAACGGCCATTGTCTTTTGAAATTTTCCTTTGTACTACCGAGGAATCCGATTCAAGAATTAAACTGATCTCTGCACCTGAAACGGGGTCCTGCTGGATGTCTTTTATAATTCCGCTGATTTCTCCTGAGTTGGATTGTGCGGAAATATCGGATAGCGACAAAAACAGGAATGCGGTCACCAGGAAAAATATTCTGCTCATATTTGCTTTTTAAGACTGAAAGAGCAAATATTGTCAGGCGCTGAAGCTCTCAGAAATTATTCTGACGAATTGAAGGAATTCAATGACATATGTCTTTTTTACGAGTACAAAGATTTTCATCATTGATCCGGGCCTTTCTGTCATTTCAAAGCATAGATTCGAACAGAATCTTTCGTTCTGCCGCGCCGATGGGTAAGTTTGCAGGCATACTAAAAACATGATGAATCCAAAAACGACAATACCCCGAGAAAGACAATTCCCGTCGAAGTGGTTCAGCCGTGTGGCACTGATGTTGCTGATCGGAGGACTGATTCTTTTTATTTGTCATTTTTATTTTTCAGTGATCAGGGGTCTGAATCAGGAAAAATTTTCTTTTGTGGCAACACCTTATTTTCTGCTGGCGGTGATCACCGGCAGGTTTATCGCACTTTGGTGGACAGGAGAAGAGAACAGGATTTCCAATAAAGCTATCGCTACTATTTCCGGTTTTATGGGAGTGAGTGCACTGATCACAGTTTTTCTTGCTGGTGTTACAGAAGATGCAGATATGCCTTTAGCGATTATCCTGACAGGAATACCTTTTACCATCGTTGGATTGACGGCAGGGATGCTGATCAGAACCATAAGGGCGTCTACACGCAAAAGGGTGCAGGTGGCTGAAACAAAAGCAGAACTGTCCAATACTGAATTACAGTTTTTGCAAAGTCAGCTCAGTCCGCATTTTTTATTCAACACTTTAAACAATATGTATGGCCTCTCGATCACCCAGCATGAGAAAGTGCCCGGTATGATTTTGAAATTGTCGGATCTGTTGAGGTATTCAGTATATGATTCAAAAGAAGAACTGGTTCCTTTAAAAAATGAAATTGCCTATTTAAAAGACTATATGGAGTTTGAAAAGATCAGGGTAGGGGACAAACTGGACGGAGAAATATTTCTTGAAGATATTACTGATGCAAATGTGAGGATTGCACCGCTTCTGCTGATCGTTTTTGTTGAAAACGCATTCAAGCATTCAAAAAATACTACCGATCAGAATATACGCATTGACATAACTTTGAAAACCTGGGCCGGATTTATTTTGTTCTCTGTAAGAAATTCAGTTAACCGCGCAGCTGCTGAAGGACAATTCATGAAAAAAGAAAGCGGTGTGGGCCTGGCGAATGTGAGAAAGCGCCTGCAGTTACAGTATCCGGGTGAACACGAGCTTAGTATACAGGAGGGAGAAAGATATTTTCAGGTGAATCTGAAATTAAAAATAAGATAGAAAAAACATGGTGCGTTGTTTGATTGCTGATGATGAACCTATAGCCCGCGATATCATTCTGAATTATTGCAGTCACCTTCCCATGCTGAAGGTGGTAGGTTCATGCAGCAATGCACTTGAAGCGAAGGCAGTGTTGCAGAAAGAACAGGTTGATATTCTTTTTCTGGATATCAATATGCCCGTACTTGATGGTATATCTTTTTTAAAAACGATCCGGAATCCACCACAGGTGATTTTTACAACAGCATATAAAGAATATGCTTTAAATGCATTTGATCTTTCTGCGGTAGATTATCTGTTGAAACCATTTTCACTTGAACGGTTTATTGTTGCGGTTGACAAAGCATTGGACAGGATCAGTAAACCTGTGCCGCAGGAAGTGTCTGCTGAAGCTGGAAATACTGACGACTCCTTATTTATAAAAACAGACAATAAAATATACCGGGTAATTTACCGGGATATTTTTTACGCGGAAGCAAGTGGCAATTATACAAAGGTTGTATGCAGAAATCAGACCCTGATGCCGATGCAGACTTTCAGCAATTTTGAACAGTTACTACCATCGTCGGTATTTATCAGGGTACACCGCTCGTTCATCATCAATAAATCGCTGATCACCCTGATTGAAGGGAACCGTGTTTTTATCAACAATATTGAGATCCCGATTGGAAGCAATTATAAGGAGTCCTTTCTGAAGGAACTCAGGATCTGAGAATTTCCTGTACACGGTTTTCGCGATCAGGAAAAAAAAGTGAGATAAAACTGAATGCACGGACAGAATTTAGATTGCCTGGCATTCGATCATACCCTTATTGAGGTATAAATTAAATTTCCTGAGCCGGGTTCAATAACATTATCTTTACTCAGGAAAAAATCTCAAACAGTTACCAGACTCATTTAATTGCTCTCCGCGTTGTTGACCTCAACTGATACACGCGAAAGTTTCAATACCCCACACTCCTTTGCCGACTCTATTTACTTATCATTTTTGTTAAGGTTTTTGATTGACTGATTGTCTTCGGAGTTTCAGTGCGATTCAGTTTTCACATAGAAAACTACTGAACGCATTTCTGATCGCCTAAGCAATCTGATTTGCATTTAAAATTCCTGTCAGATTTAATTAACCGCGCTTATGAATATCACCTACGCTTATCCCCGATTCAGGATAATTCCTTCACAGATTTGGAGACTTGCATTTATTACTTCGTTCCTTCTTGTCACAAACGCATCGCTATCAGCCCAGGAGACCCTGATGGGGCTTAGTTCCAACGGAGGTCCGGCCGGGAAAGGGACAGCTTTTACAATTCAAACCAATGGCAGTGCTTTCACCGTTGTAAATGCATTTAATGACTGGGGAAGAAATCCTTTAGGATCCCTTGCAAAGGGCAACGATGGAAATTATTATGGGATGACCCCTGAGGGAGGTACTTATAACAATGGAACAATTTTCCGTATTACACCTGTGGGATTACTAACAGTACTTCACAATTTTAATTTTTCAACTGATGGTAGTTTTGCCACCGGAAATCTTACGCTGGGAGCTGATGGAAATTTCTACGGTTTGACGAGAAATGGCGGGCCGACATTGTATGGAACTATTTTCAAAATAACCGCATCAGGAGTGTTTACGGTGATCCGTAGTTTCAGCTATGCAACTGACGGGGGTAATCCCTATGGGCAATTAGTGATTGGGAAAGACGGTAATTTTTATGGTATAACAAGCAGAGGTGGTTCAACAGGAAATGGCACCATATTCAGACTCACCGCCGCCGGTGTGTTTTCAGTAATTAAGACACTCAATGCAAATGCGGCGCTGGAAGGTAATTATTGCTATGGAAGTCTTACAGCCGCATCTGATGGAAATCTTTATGGCATTACTAATCTCGGCGGTACTTATGCATACGGAACGATTTTCAAAGTTACGCCTGCCGGCGTGTACACAGTTCTCCGGCATTTAAAACAAGCCACCGATGGATATTTTTATAGAAATGATCTCATCCAGGGCACCGATGGATTTTTATATGGTATGGCCTACCAGGGTGGGGCCAGTGGACAAGGCACCATTTTTAAAATAAGTACCTCCGGAGACTTTACAATATTGAGGCAACTGACTTATACTACTGATGGTGGAAGCGCCGGCGTTTCATTGGTGCAGGGAGCAGATGGAAATTTATACGGACTGACACAGCGTGGCGGAGCATTCAGTGCCGGTACAATTTTTAAGATTACTCCTGCCGGAGTTTTTACTGTGCTCAGATCGCTTAAAACAGCTACTGATGGCGGTGTGCCCAAAGGCAGCCTTGTAAAAGGATTTGATGGGAATTTTTATGGGATGACCTTTGAAGGAGGAACGGGATCATTGGGTACTATTTTTAAGATTACACCTGCCGGGGTATACACAGTGCTGACAAATCTTAATGGCGGACAAGCCGGGAATGAGCCGATGGAAAGTTTGGTACAGGGTGCTGACTATGGATATTTCGGAACAAGCGCCGGCGGCGGATCTTTTAATAACGGAACAATATTTAAAATTTGTGGAAGCACTTATAAAGTACTGCGCTCGTTGAACAAACCTGTAGATGGTGGCCGGCCAAAAGGAACATTGCTTCTGGCAAAAGATGGAAATTATTATGGCACATGTTCTGAAGGTGGATCATCAAATTCAGGTACTATATTTAAAATTACTCCTGCCGGAGTACTAACGGTTATTCATCCGCTGATAGGTGCAAAAGACGGGGGTTCACCGCAGGGTTCGCTCACACAAGGTTCAGATGGAAATTTATATGGCACCACATCAGCAGGTGGAACCAATGCTGTTGGTACTGTTTTTAAGATGACAACAGCCGGCGTGATAACAGTTTTGCGCAACCTGGTCACAGCAACAGATGGAGCCTATCCTGAAGGCGGGTTAACGCAGGGAACAGGAGATGCTTATTTTGGCATGACCACGAATAATGCGACTATTTTTAAAGTGAGTTCTGCAGGCTCATTTACTGTGATAAAAAAACTCAATAGTGTTACAGACGGTAGTGGCCCCACCGGCAATCTGATTAAAGGAACCGACGGAAATTTTTATGGCCTCACAAGTGCAGGTGGTACCTATAACAGTGGAACTATTTTCCGAATCAGTGAAGCAGGTGTTTTCAAAGTACTCAAACAGCTCAAACCCGAAACCGATGGGAGTGCGCCGAAAGGCAGTCTGGTACAAGCTGCGGATGGAAATTTTTATGGTATTACGAGTGCTGGTGGTACAAATAAATCGGGAACAATTTTTAAAATAACAAGTGCCGGTGTTTTTACGGTTCTCAAACAACTTACCATCAAGACAGACGGTGCTAATTCAAATGGAAGTCTGATCGTTCAGAAAAAACTTTTGCTGATTGCCAATCCTCAGTCTGTTGTTGCTACCGAGGATATTGGGAAAGCTATTGTACTCAGCGGCAGCGGTGCCACGCCATTAACTTATACGGTTGTTACTCCGCCGAAAAAGGGAACTATTACAGGTGGTGCAACGGCTAACCGCACTTATCTCGGTTCTTCCAACTATGCGGGGAAAGATTCGTTTTACTTTGTGGTGAATTTCGGCTGTGTGTCATCGTTACCTGCAAAAGTATTAGTAAATGTTTCTCCGGTTGATAATGATGCACCGGTTCTGGATTCAATCCGCAGTAAGGAAATAAAGGTTTCTTCATTATTAACTTTTACTGTTAAAGCGACAGAATATGATGCAGGTCAAACAAAAACATTTTCCCTTATAACTCCGCCTGCCGGCGCAACCATTGATCCGAAGACAGGTGTTTTTAAATGGACACCATCAGCAAAAGGAATTGTAAAGATTAAATTCCGTGTTACTGATAACGGAGTACCTGCATTGTACGATGAAGAACCCGTTACCATAACAGTGGCAACTAATTTTGCTCCGGTGCTGAAAGCTATTGGTAATAAGGTGGTCAAAGTAGCGGTACCGATGACGTTTACAGCATCTGCAACAGATATAGATGCAGGACAAACGAAATCATTTTCTCTGATAACGCCACCTGCAGGTGCAACCATCGATGTTAAAACAGGTATTTTCAAATGGACTCCGTCTGTACCTGGAGTTTATAAATTGAAAGTGCGTGTTACCGATAATGGATCGCCTGTTTTGTTTGATGAAGAAGCAATCACGATAACTGTGAATTCAACCCTGAGATCATTGCCGGATTATCTGGCACAGGAACCGGAAAGAGAAGGATTAACGCTTGCGCCTTCTGTTTATCCCAATCCTGTGACTAATAATTGTATAGTGAAACTACCCGGGTCGATCAAAACCTGCTCTTTAATTTTAATGGATATTAATGGAAGGTTGATCAGCAACTGGACATCCGGAAAAATCGATCAGCAGAATGTACAATTAGATCTGTCCCGTGTACAGAGAGGTCAGTATATTTTAAAAATTTATAGTGCTGAGAAGAGCTGGGCTGTGAAGATTGTCAAACTATAGGTCAATTGAGTCAATAGTTCGTAGTGCTTAGTTTACAGAGGTTCAACGTTCAACGTTAAACGTTTAACGTTGAACGTGACCCAACACCTGTCAGCATGATGCATAAAGCAGCGATTGACTGCGTACCCCTCTAATTTCTAACTACTTTCCACTGGCTGTTGAACGTTGAACGTTTTACGTTCAACGTTATCTCACAAGCATAATACTTCCGCTTTTATCAATCAATTGCCCGTTGTCGCAAACCATTTGCATGGCGTATACGAACACGCCTGAACCCAGCTTTTCACCTTTGTACACACCATCCCAGCCGGCGCCCTTATCATCTATATTAAAGTCTTTCTTTTCGAAAACCAGTTCTCCCCAGCGGTTAAAAATGCGGATTCGTTTCACGGTTTTTATTCCTTTTCCTCTGGGATAAAACACATCATTTGCGCCATCGTGATTAGGTGTGAATGTGTTAGGAATAAATACCTGGGCATCGGAGCAGGCAAGCGTAATACTTAATTCGTCACTGGCCCTGCAACCCTCTGCATTTGCTACTGTTACTTTGTAGATTATATTTTCCCGAGGACTTGCTACCGGTGCTGCACAGTTGGTACAACTGAGATAGGTAGATGGAGACCAGCTGTATTGCGTAACATCACTGCTTACATTGAGGTGAATGGGGAATGAGGATCCTCCATAAACTGAGGTGTCACGACCGGGTTGCACCACTGGCAAAGGTATAACTGTTATGGTTACCTGTTTTTCCGTAATAAAGCATTCATCCTTTCCAAAACCCGTAACGGTATAAGCAGTGGTGATGTATGGTTTAGCAACCGGATCAGCGATCGTTGCATTATTTAAGCTTGTAGCCGGTGTCCATATGTACTTAACAGCACCGCTTGCCAGTAGCTTTACTTCTTCTCCGGCACAGATTTTTGCATCATCAGAAACAGTCATTACAAAAGGTTGCGTAACATTTACTCTCACGGAATCCACACTGGAACAACCAGCTACGGAACTGACGGTGACCCTGTACAGCATATCCTGTGTTGGAGCCGCTACCGGATTTGCAATGCTGACAGCAGACAGACCTGTGGATGGCGACCAGGAATACTTAGATCCTCCGGCAGCTGCGAGTTGTATAGATTGACCAAGGCAGATCTTTGTTTCCCTGTAATTAAGTGATACAACCGGTGCAGGATTAACAGTAACTGTAAAGTAAGCCGTATCAGGGCAAGCCTGGTCTGCAATACCTGTGAGCATAATTTTATAGGCACCGGCGGCGGTATATAATTGCGGATCCGGTTTCTGGGTTTGCGAAGTCCTACCATTTCCAAAATCCCATTTCCAGTTTTTTACATCACCTGCGGCATTTGCATTAAACTGCGCCGGACTGCCAATGCAAATAGCATCAGGACCACTGATACTCACTGTTGGTTTGGCGATAACATTTATTGTAGATTCTGTTGAAGCCGCACAACCGGATGCTGTTGTAATAGTGAGCCTGACTTTATAGACGCCTGGTTTTGTAAAACTGAATGTAGGATTATAGCTGATGCTGGTATCTGCAGCAATTCCGGTTCCAAAATTCCAATGAGCTTTTGAACCACTCACGGCTTTTGAATTATTTGAAAACAGAACCCTGTATGGTGCGCAACCAGTAAATGCCGGCACTGTAAAAGCTGGTTCAGGTGTTGGGATCGGATTGATATCGACTGTGTCTTTTGCTGCAGCGATGCTACACCCGTCGGTAACGGTAACCACTATACGCGTTAATCCTGTTGGTGCAATTATAAGTTCATTGCCGGTTGCGCCTGCTACAGACCAGCTATACTGGTAACCAGCACCGAGGCCTCCTGAAGCATTGGCTTTTAATGTAGTGAAACTCCCTGTACAAATATCAGTGCTGCCAATTATAGTAACAGATAGCGGCAGCCTTTGGGTAATAGTAGTTGTAATGATACTATCGCAACCGGCTGAATTAATAACTGTGTCCCTGTAAGTTCCGGGCAGGATAACTGACCTGCCGGAAGGAAGAAGATAAGGCTGACCTATGCAAAGCAAAACGGCTTTGTTTGAGTTGCTGGTGGGTTTAAGCAAAAGCGTGATGGTGCTGATAAGACTATCACAATTTCGGATGTTTTTTATTGTATCAGTATATGTTCCTGCTTTAGATACAAGCATTCCCGACGGCAACCTGTATGACTCACCGTTACAAACAGAAACACTGAATGTCTTTTTGGTTACTTCATCAACAGTGAGTGCGATATTAGTGATTATACTATCGCAACCACCGGCTCCACGAAGGGTATCAGCATAATTACCTGCGAGTTTCACTGATTTGCCGGATGGCAGCAGGTAACTGTTGCCTGCACAGATTGAAACCGCTATTGCTTTTTTAACCACTGGTACCAATCTGATGGTTATATTGTAAAGAATACTGTCACAGCCCAACTTATTTTTAAGAGTATCCAGGTGTTTGCCGGCAGAGTTAACCATTTTGCCGGATGGCATCAGATAACTATTGCCAGTACAAATCGCTTCCTCACGGGATTCTTTGCGTGGTTCAAAAACAGTTAAGGCAATGCTGTAGACCACGCTATCGCAACCTGCTTTGTACCTTAGGGTATCCATATACAAATTTTGATTGGATACCAGTTTGCCTGAAGGCAGCTGATATGAATTGCCGGCACAGATGGTGGCTGCAAGTTGTTTCTGAGCAACAGCTGTTATTGAAATTTTAATGGTCATGATTAAGCTATCGCAACCGCGGATATTTCTAAGGGTATCTTTAAATATTCCTGCTTTTTCAAGAACAATACCTGAGGGCGTGATATACTGCGATCCTGCACAGATGGTGGCCTCTTTTGAGACAAGTGTTTTTTCATCAATTGAAAGTGTGATTGTATTGATCACGCTATCGCAACCCAGTGCAGTACGCAGCGTATCAACATATATTCCTGCAGCAGTTACGAATTTTCCAGATGGCAAAAGGTAGGCTGAGCCTCCACAAACAGTAGCATTGAATGATTTGACAAGCGCTGGTATCAGGCTTAGGTTAGTGGTGATGATTGCACTGTCGCAACCAGTAAGTTTACTGCGGAGTGTATCCACGTATTTTCCGGCTACAGAAACTGATTTGCCGGATGGAAGGGTGTAGGCCATTCCGGAACAGATACTTGCATTGACGGTTGATTTGCCTGCATGATACAGGTTTACACTGATGAAATACAGTACACTGTCGCAGCCTCCTGCATACCGGAGTGTATCAATAAAAATCCCTGCTGTATTAACAAGTTTTCCGGAAGGCAGTTTATAGGATTTGCCTGAACAGATCAACACCAGGAAACTGTCTTTTTTAAGAACAGCGAGGTTGAGTTTTACTGATGTTATCAAACTATCGCAACCGCGGATATTTTTTAGAGTATCAGTATAGGTTCCCTGCTTATCAATAATTAATCCAGAAGGCATGGTGTATTTCTGCCCTTCACATATTGAAACGATATGACTTGCTTTCGCAACTGTATCAATTGAAAGTGTAATAGTGCTGATGAGGCTATCGCAACCAGAGGAAGTACGAAGGGTATCAATATAAATCCCTTTGAGTCTGACTGATTTTCCTGAAGGGAGAATATAATTGTCGCCTGTACAAACAAATGCAGTAATATTTTGTGTTTTGGCGGCAATAAAACTAAGATTAGTTGTGATGATAGCACTATCGCATTCATTAAGTTTACTACGAAGTGTATCCAGATATTTGCCGGCTGCACTTACTGTTTTTCCGGATGGTAGTGTATAAGATTTTCCGGAGCAGAAACTGGCAGCTACAGTTGTTTTTTCAGGATTGTACACATTCAGATTTACCGTAAGGATGAGACTGTCGCATCCGCCGCTATATTTTAAAGTGTCAGTATAAATTCCTGTTACGTTCACGGTTTTACCTGAGGGCAGTTTATATGCCGATCCCACACAGATCAGAGCAGTGATACTATCTTTTTTCAATGTCGCTACACTCACTTTTGCAAATGTCAGGAGACTGTCACAGCCACTGATACTTCGCAGGGTATCGATGTAATTTCCTGCTGAGGTAATCACAGTTCCGGAACGCATAGTGTATACGGTTCATCAACAGAGCTGCACATTTCTGTTG
>JAATGW010000147.1 GCA_015654495.1 Chitinophagales bacterium | reverse complement strand
GCAGGCGTTTATAAAAATTGAGAAAATAACTCTGATTCTGGCGCAGATCAATATCACCGATCGCGAAGCGCCATTTGTTTTTTGCAAACTGAATATAGACCTGATCAAATTCATTCAGGTTTTGCGTATTCCCATCCGGCTGAATGGGAACATTATTATCAGTTATGGCAGCAGAAAGCTGTATGCTGTCGCCGATATATCCATTCAGCTGCAGATTCAGCGTTGAATTCACAACAACGTCCTGCCGGTTTCCGAAGGCAAGACTTCTTCCAAAACTTCCATTATAACTTATGGTACCGAAATCAAATAGGCCGGGTCCGGTATCCTTACTGTCGCCAACGGGTGTTGCAACAAATTTGCCCATCACGGTATCAAAAGTCATCCGGCGGGAAACCATATTCAGTCGTTGAGGAAAAACCCTGTAGTATATATACACACTATCTGTAATGGACCGTATTTTCCAAACCAGACGCGCGTTGACGAAATCGATACTGTAATGGCTGCTGTCGGTACCCGGTATGGAAACTGTACCTGGAATAATGCTAAGTGTATCTAACCGGACAATACTGTCCCGCGAGGAAATCCATTTTTTTCGAAGATTGGAGGATGTCACAGGCTGTGCCAAAGCTTCCCCACCTACCCACAGCAATAAAAGCAGCCATATTATCCTCATGCGGAACAATCGCTATGCAGTTTGTATATAAATGCCTAAATGTATTAATTATTGCATAAGCCTATGAAAATCTGTGAGTTTTGAAAGAAGTTCGAGGTTTAAAGTTAAACATTGAACTTCGGAATCTGGTAGTTTGCTCCAGAATAAACTACTGTAGGGCCTGCTGATTGAAATAGAATATTTATCAGTTACGGATCTTACGATAAAATTCATATTTTAACTGCAAGCCTTTCGGCTAAAACAGCTGAAAACCCCTGCATGGCTGCAGATAAATTTCCCGTTTCTTCATTACCCCGCCGTCGCTGCGCTGTGTCGGGCAGGCGCTCTTTCCGTATTCCCGTCTACCTCATTCCAAACTCAACGACAATGATGTTTATAACAGATAGACGGTAAGCCGTTAAAGGCGGAAAGGAACGGTAAAAAGAGCGTTTTACTAATGACATTGTCGAAATTAAACAGGAACAGGATTTTCATCAAAATACAAAATCTTAGCTCATATGACTTAATCAGCAGGCCCTATTTAGTCTTCGGACGCCAGATTTTTGTGAAGGAACTTATCTGATCATATTCAAATCCGTTCAACCCCGCAATTGCCGGGAGTAAACCAGAAATTCAAATCAGGTATATATTTGCTTACACTGCATTAACAAACGCTTAGATATATCGTTAATCTGAGTTCAAAAAAGGCATTTGTTTTTCGTCCCGCGTTCTTTCACATTTTTTCTGCGGCTGTTGGCGTCGAACTTCGTATTTCGGCCTTCGGACTTCACTTCTTACTTCTCACTTCTATACTTCTTACTTCCAAACTGCCTGCCCCGGACAATTCAATACCTGTATTCGCTGCATGAAAGCATTCATTTACCTGAAATTTCTTTTCGCATCGATTTAAATAAATTATATATGGAATTTTATTGCCTTCAAAGACGTTGTCAGACAAGATTTTAATAAAATTTTACGTTAAATTTGAATCTACTAAACTAACGAGACATGAGAAAATCGCTAGCAGCATTTACAGCTTCATTATTGATTTTTTTATCCTCCGTTGCACAAACAATTACAGTTACAGGAAAGGTTACAGATGATAACGGCAATCCCGTTCCATCGGCTTCTGTAATGTTGAAAGGTGCTACAACCGGAGTCAGCACGGACGCTCAGGGAAATTTTTCCATCTCCGTGGCGAAAGGTTCTGTATTAATTATTTCGGCAATTGGTTATGATGATGCCTCCATTACGGCCAACAACAGCTCATTGAGCATAAAACTAACCACGGGAGTGCGTGCGCTTTCGGAAGTAGTTGTAACGGGCTATGGTGGTACTCAGATTAAAAAAGATTTAACGGGGAATATTGCCCGTATCAAGGGAAAAGACATTGAGTACATGCCAACAGCAACTGTTGACCAGGCTTTGCAGGGAAAAGCGGCCGGTGTATTTGTAAACAGCATGAGTGGTAAACTCGGGCAGGCAGTAACGGTGAGGGTCAGAGGTAATTCATCCATCAGTGCAAGCAGTCAACCTTTATTTGTTGTTGACGGTATTCCAATCACAACCGGCGACCAGAGTTCATACGGCGGTGCTACCAATACACTTGCCGATATCAATCCCAACGATATTGAATCTATTGAAGTATTAAAAGATGCTTCGGCAGGTGCAATCTTCGGATCACGCGCCGCCAATGGGGTTGTTCTTATAACAACCAAAAGAGGTAAAGTTGGTAAGACCAGTGTTACTGCTAACTTTCAGACCGGTTTTTCAGAAGCTACACGCCGCGTGGATATGCTCAATTCAGAACAGTATGCAGAATTGATCCAGGAAGCAGCCTTATATACTGACGAGGTTGATGGTTATGATCCTACTGATCCGGATAGCTGGACAACATATGTGAAAGAGGGTGTAATGGGGTATTATAGTTATGATCAGTGGGCTTCAAACCCAAGCAAAACCTATGACTGGCAGGACCATATTTTTCAGAAAGGTTCCTATAACCAGGCTGATGTTCAGCTTCGTGGTGGAAATGACCGTACGAAGTTTTTCGGATCATTCCAGTTCCTGGATCAGTCGGGCATCATCATAGGTAATAAACTGCAAAGAATGACCGGCAGATTGAACCTGGACCAGAAAGTAAATAACTGGCTGGATATGGGATTATCGATGAGTTTAAGCCGTACATTAAATCGCAGGCTCCCCGGGGATAACGCATTTTCGAACCCATTGCAGTCAGTAGCTTTAATGCCGATGTCACCTTTCCTGGATCCTACTACAGGACTGGATGCCGGTACTCCTCCGGGAGATCCCGGAATACCCGTGTATTACAATCCGATGATCAATGTGAGGTATGCAAAATTTTCAGCGGAAGTATACCGCACTCTCACCAATGCCTACGCGAAGGCGAAAATTATGTCCGGCCTCACATTTAACAGTGAATTCGGTCTGGATTATATGAGTCAGAACGAAGAAGGTTACTGGCAGACACAGACTGTGAGGAATAACAGTTCTGCCACCAATGGTGATGGTCAGAATACCGGCACCTTCATTTCGAATTTTAACATGAACAATTATTTTAATTATAATAAGATATTCGGCAAGCATAATATTGACGGAACTCTTGGTATGCAGTATCAGGAATCATCGAATAAATACAATTCTGTGACTGGTATGGAATATCCATCCAACTCGTATCAGAAAATCGCAAGTGCAGCTGATATTTATGGTGGTACATCCCAGCAGACTGATTTTCGGTTCCTTTCTTATTTCCTGCGTGCGAACTATGTATACAATGAAAAATACCTGTTGTCGGCCAGTGTGCGTATCGATGAATCATCAAGATTCGGTAAAAATTCAAGAAGTGGTACTTTTCCCGCTATTTCGGCCGGATGGATTCTCACGAATGAAAGTTTTCTTGAAAAATTCGATTTCCTGAGCTTTCTTAAAGTAAGGGCCAGCTATGGAATAGTTGGTAACGCCGAAATTGGAAACTTCCCGCAACTCGGTCTCTATTCAGGTGCTTCCGGTTATGCCGGTGTGAGCGGCCAGGCTCCTTCACAGCTGGCCAATCCGGACCTTAAATGGGAAACAACCAAACAACTTGATTTTGGTCTTGATTTCGGGTTTTTCAATAACCGTTTGACCGGTGAAATTGACTACTACGAAAAAAATACCGATGGTTTGTTGCTGAACGTAAATGTTCCGGCCACTTCAGGATTTCAGTCGGTTGTGAAGAACGTTGGCAGCCTTGAAAACAAAGGATGGGAAGTAGTATTGAATTCTCAGAACTTTGTTGGCCAGTTCAAATGGTCCAGCAGCTTTAATGTTGCATTCAACAAGGGTAAAGTAAATAATATCCTTGGCCAGGTAATTACTGGTGGTGTGAGTGGAATGAACAGGGTAATGGAAGGCGAAGCAGTGGGTGTATTTTTTGCGCCTGAGTATGCTGGTGTGGATCCTGAAAATGGTGATGCTCTTTTTTACAAAAACATTAAGGGCACTAATGGAGAAATCGATCGTACCACAACAAACAATTACAACGAGGCTCAGCGTGTGGTTATCGGAGATCCGAATCCTAAGATTAGCTGGGGTTTTACCAACAATTTCTCTTATAAAGGATGGGATCTCGCAATATTCTTCAATGGTGTTTCCGGTAATCAAATAAATT
>JAATGW010000504.1 GCA_015654495.1 Chitinophagales bacterium | reverse complement strand
CCACCAACATGCGGTTCTGCCGTTGTTTTATAAACAAAAATGCAGGCCGGCCCATGTTCATCACAGGGAAGTTGTTCACCTCCAATTGTTTGCTGCGGCGGCATTTCATTCGCTGCCGGACAAACATTATCAATAAATCCCATCAGCCTTCCGCTACCCATATCCCTTTCAGCGGAAAGGCAGAATACCGGGAAAATATCATGACGGATCAGCGATTTCTTAAGTCCTTCCTTCATTTCATCTTCGTCAAGTTCACCTTTATCAAGATAATGCTCCATCAGCATTTCATCATTTACAGCAACTGCTTCCACCAGATCCTTATGCAGATTTTCCGCTCTTTCTTTTTCTGAATCAGGAATAGGTTTTTTTTCGGGTTTACCACCTGAAGAGGGAAATACGTACATGGTCATTTTCAACACATCGATGATGCTGTTAAATCCATTACCGGTTTCAAGCGGATACTGTACAGCAACTACGTTGGACCCGAAATGTTCTTTTGCCTGGCGCAATGTTTTTTCAAAATCCGCCTTATCATGATCCAGTTTATTGATCGCAATCAGCATCGGCGTTTTGAATTTTTCGGTATAGTCCCAAATGATATCCGACCCTACCTCAACCCCCATAGATGCATTTAACAGCAAAACACCGGTGTCGGCTACACGAAGTGCAGAAATCACCTCCCCATTGAAATCATCATAACCTGGTGTATCTATAATATTGATTTTGTAGCCTCGCCAGCGCGTATGCATAAGCTTGGCGAAGATGGAGTTACCCCTTTCCTGCTCCAGTTCGTGATAATCACCGACAGTGGTGCGTTCTGTAACAGCACCTCGCCGGTTTATAATATTAGCTTCATAAAGCATGCATTCCGCTAAAGTAGTCTTGCCCGAGCCGGCGTGGCCGAGCAAGACAATGTTTTTTACGTGTGAGCTGTCAAATTCAGGCATGGCAAACAATTTTAAAGTTTGAGCAATAGAAGTCCCGGTAAACCGGCCCGCAGTTTAAAATTGCTGCAACAGCAAATGATTATAGAAAGAAAAAAGAACGGACCAGGGAGGACCTGTAAAATGTTATCCTACTTTTTTCACGAACGAACTAAAATCGTCTTTTAGTTCCGATAATGTATTTTCCAGCCGCTGGTACTGGTCGTGGAGTAATTCGTGTTTTTCCCACAAAATTTCAGCAGTAGTTTGGTTTCGCTTAATGAAGTCCTCTGACGCCAATCGTTCATGCTCTTTGATGGCGTGTTTGAGATGGTTGATGTTGGTTAACTGGATGTCGAACTGATTGTCATAATGTTCAACTTCGGGGAGTGCGGTCTTGCTGATGGGATGTGAAACGACTTCCTGGAGTTTTGTTCTGTAACCTGAGAGTTCTGTGCGGGAAACACGTAAACTCTCTTTCCAGGAACTGCACTCCCTGGTGAGCTGTGCGAGATCTGTCTGAACCATTGGAAAGCAATTTAAGTTAATAAAAAGGAGAGAATCCTGATGGAATTCCAAAGGGAAGGGATCACTTCTTTAAATTTAAATCCTTTTTTTGAATATTCAAATCAGTAATCCTCACCATTTTCCACAACAGTTTAATTGTTTTTTATGTTCGGTCCTGCACTGTTTTTTAGCAGTATCTCCTGAAAATTTGTACTTTTAGCAGTCTAAGCTTACATATGAAATGGAGGGTTAAGATGCCTGATTATAAACAACAAAAATTTCGCCAGCTCCCTGTTCTAATCGTTATAGCAATTGCAGCTATTATTGCTGTGTTTTCCCGCTGTAATGATGAGGCCACTGCCTCGGTTGCCGTTCCCAAAATTGTTGACTTTAACTTTCATGTACGGCCAATACTCTCCGACCGCTGTTTTAAATGCCATGGTCCCGATGCCGCCGCCCGCGAAGCGGGACTCCGTTTGGACACTGAGGAAGGCGCTTTTGCCGCTTTGAAGGATGATTCCCTCAACCATATCATTGTTGCAGGTGACCCCCTGAAGTCTGAATTGTATTCCAGAATCAGCTCTCAGGACACCTCCTACCTCATGCCTCCGCCTTCTTCCAACCTGAAACTCAGTGCGACTGAAATTGAAATCATCAGAAAATGGATTGCACAGGGGGCAAAGTATAAAAAGCACTGGGCGTTAATTCCGCCTGAAAAAACTGCCGTGCCGGAGATTGATGATGACGACTGGGCGCATAATGAAATCGACCATTTTATATTTCAGAAAATGGACGCTGCAGGGTTGAAACCTAACGAAGAAGCTTCAAAAGATCAGCTTTTGCGCAGGGCAAGCCTTGACCTGACCGGACTTCCGCCAACACTTGAAATGCAGGACAATTTCCTGAATGACGATTCTGCAAATGCATTTGAAAAAATGATTGACCACCTGCTCGCTGATCCCCATTACGGAGAGAAGATGGCAATCCCCTGGCTTGATGTTGCGCGATACGCAGATAGTCACGGCTACCAGGACGACGGCCTGCGTACCATGTGGCCATGGAGAGACTGGGTGATCCATGCATTTAATGCCAATTACCCTTATGACAAGTTCGTTACATGGCAGCTTGCCGGCGATCTGATGGAGAACCCTGGCAAGGAACAACTACTCGCTTCAGGTTTTAACAGAAATCATAAAATAACACAGGAAGGTGGCGTAATTGATGAAGAGTACCGACTCGAATATGTTACTGACAGAACCAATACCTTCGGAAAAGCATTTTTGTCGATGACGTTCGAATGCGCAAAATGTCACGATCACAAATACGATCCGATTAGTCAGAAAGAGTATTATGGAACTTTTGCTTTTTTCAATCAGGTGAACGAAAAAGGTCTTGTCGGAGATATCTCTCTTGCTTCATTGGGAGATCCACCCAATATGCAAATAACTACAAAAGATGTAGACAGCATTCTTCAGTTTATCAACAAAAAAGATACAGGTGCAGTCACCGTAATGATAATGAAGGATAGCAGTATGCGCAGGGTAACAAGAGTGTTGAACCGGGGAGTTTATGATCAGCCGGGTGATACCGTGCAGTTGAATCTTCCAAAAGCAATTCTTCCATTTGATACAACAGTTTTCAGGCCCAACAGACTTGGCCTCGCACAATGGCTGCTTGATAAAAAGAACCCACTTACTGCAAGGGTTTTTGTAAACCGCCTCTGGTTGGAATTTTTTGGGAAAGGGCTGGTAAAATCTGTGGGAGATTTTGGCATGCAGGGTGATCTCCCTTCGCATCCTGAATTACTTGACTGGCTGGCTTCAGATTTTCGTGAGCATGGCTGGGATGTTAAACGACTTGTAAAACAAATCATGCTCTCCTCCACATACCGGCAAAGCGCTGCAATCAGCAAAAAACAACTTGAGAAAGATCCGGAAAACAGATGGTATACCCATGCCCCACGGCTACGGCTAAGCGCTGAACTGACACGCGATTATATATTATCAAGCAGCGGGTTGCTGAATATGGAAATCGGTGGGCCTAGTGTGAAACCATATCAGCCAAAAGGCATCTGGGAATCCAGTACCTCCGGCCGTGGTCAGCTAAGCCGGTATATCCAGGACCATGGCAACAGGCTATACAGGCGCGGGATGTACACTTTTATTAAAAGAACGGCTCCTCCCCCTTCAATGCTGATCTTTGACGCAAGTACGCGCGACCAATGTGAGGTTACCCGTATCCGTACAAATACTCCGCTGCAGGCTCTTGTAATACTCAATGATCCGCAGGTACTTGAAGCCGCACGTGTATTATCAGAAAATCTGCTGCTGGAAAAAAATACAGATGATGAAAAATTAGAAAAGGCATTCAGGGTGATTCTCTGCCGAAAGCCTGAGTCAAAAGAAAAAACTTCGATAACTGCATTCTATAAAAAAGAACTGGACCGTTTCACGGCAGATAAAAAAAGAGCTGTTGAATTCATCAATGTCGGTGAGTTCGAAAATGATAAAAATGCAGATCCTGTTAAACATGCTGCGCTGATGCAGGTTGTACATATGCTGTATAATCTTGAAGAAGCCACTACAAAATCCTGAGTATGAACGAATTCAATAAATTCAGATTAAACACTACAAGAAGACATTTTCTTACCAAAGCAGGTCTGGGTATTGGTGGTGTTGCTTTAGGCTCTCTCCTGCTTCCGGATCTATTCGGGAAAAAAGAAGATGAGGGTCAGGCCTTGCTTGCAGGGCTTCCACATTTTGCACCAAAAGCAAAACGGGTAATCTATCTGTTTCAGAATGGTGCCCCTTCGCAACTGGAAACATTCGATTACAAACCCAAGCTTGTTGAAATGCTCGGCCAGGATCTGCCGGCATCTGTACGCATGGGTCAGCGACTAACCGGGATGACTGCAGGGCAAAAGAAATTTCCTCTTGTTGGATCAGCATTTAAATTTAACCAGCATGGTCAGGCGGGAACATGGATAAGTGAAATGTTTCCCAATATGGCCAAAATTGTTGATGATATCTGTGTGATAAAAACGATTCATACCGATGCAATAAATCATGATCCCGCGCTCACATTTTTCCAGACCGGCGCTCAGCAGGGCAACCGGCCAAGTATGGGTGCCTGGATGAGTTATGGATTAGGCAGTGATAACAAAAACCTTCCTGCTTATTGTGTGCTGTTATCAAGAGGCAGAGGCAATGGACAGGGTGTATACAGCAAGTTGTGGACTAATGGTTTTCTTGATAGCGTACACCAGGGCGTGGTATTCAGCAGCGGCGAAGATCCGGTGCTGTATTTGAAAAATCCGCAGGGCCAGGATAAGGTATCAAGGCGTGATATGCTGGATGAACTTGCGAAGCTCAACAATATGTCTTTCGACAAATTCGGTGATCCGGAAATACAGACCAAGGTACAGCAGTATGAAATGAGCTACCGCATGCAGACTGCAGTGCCTGAGCTAACTGATCTTTCGCGTGAACCGGATCATATTATAAAAATGTACGGCGCCGATTGTCTGGTTCCCGGAACATATGCTGCCAATTGCCTGCTCGCCAGAAAACTTTCAGAAGCGGGTGTAAGATTTGTTCAGCTATATCACCAGGGATGGGATCAGCATGGAAACCTGGTTGGCGAAATGCCTTTACAGGCCCAGGATGTGGATCGCGCATCTGCTGCATTGGTACAGGATTTAAAACAAAGAGGACTGCTTGATGAAACCCTGGTGATCTGGGGTGGAGAATTCGGCAGAACAAATTATTGCCAGGGTAACCTTTCGAAAGAAAATTATGGAAGAGACCATCATCCGAAATGTTTCAGTATATGGATGGCCGGTGGTGGTATAAAACCCGGTATGTCATATGGCGAAACAGACGAGTTCGGATATAATATCGTAAAAGATCCTGTGAGTGTACATGACTTTCATGCCACGATGCTGCATCTTCTCGGGATGCATCATGAGCAATTCACTTACCGGCATTTAGGAAGGCGGTACAGACTTACTGATGTAGAAGGTGCTATCGTGAAGGACATCCTTGCCTGATGCGCCTTTCACTTAACTAAAAAATCAATCCGGAGAAGATCTTTCATGGTAACATATCGTTCAATCCTTTCAAACCTGGTTTTTTTTCTGCAGGTGATCCTGATAGTTTTGCTCGTTTTTAAAGATCATTTAGTGGTCCCCTTATGGTTGCAGGACCTCGGAAGATTTCATCCCCTGCTTTTGCATTTCCCGATTGTCCTGCTGTTATTGCTCCCGATATTTGCATTCTTCAGAAAATCTTTCGGTGATCATAACTCAATTGAGAATATTTTCGGATTTATCCTGCTGCATGCCGCATTTTTTGTAACGCTGAGTGCGCTCAGCGGGTTATTTCTCTCCATCAGCGGCGGATATGATCCTGTTTTACTTCAACGTCACCTGATTACCGGATCGGTCACAGCCATTCTTTGTTTCCTCATCTGGATCGGTTATACTTATCAGTGGGTGAATGCAAAGCTGATCAATTTTTTTGTTTTGCTTAATTGCATAGTAATGGTGGTGGGTAGTCATTTCGGTGGCACCCTTACGCACGGTGAAGATTTTCTCTCAGGCGTTGAAGAAGAAATCATCGCTGGTCAGAAAAAGATATTCACCGATAGCAGCGCAATTTTTGAAGCCTCTGTAATGCCGGTTCTTGAAGCGAAATGCTTCTCCTGCCACAATGAAAAAAAGGCAAAGGGAAATCTGGTGATGACTGATATCGACAGGATGCTGAAAGGTGGCAAGGATGGCCCTTTATGGATTGCAGGAAATCCTCTGAACAGTCATATTATTAAACGTGCAATCCTTGATCCTTCCGACAAAAAACATATGCCTCCGAAGGGAAAACCTCAGCTGACAGAGGAAGAAATCAATCTTATTGAAACCTGGATTTCATACGGAGCTGATATCAAAAAAAGTTTCAGAGAATATGCCATCGACGATAGCCTTAGAAAACTGGCTGCTGCTTTTATCCAGGCTTCTGATGAGGTACCCGCAGACACAACCCATTATACATTTGCTCCCGCTGATGAAAGCACATTGGCACAACTGACAAATCCCTTCCGTACGATCAGCCCAAGATCAAAAAATTCGCCGGCACTGAATGTGAGTTTTTTTGTGCGTGCTTATTTTAAACCTGAGATGTTCACAGCACTCCAGCCTGTGAAAACTCAGATTGTAAGTATCAATCTTTCCAATATGCCTGTTAAGGATGATATCATGAAAGAACTGGGAACATTTCATAACCTGGAGCATCTTTTCTTAAATGGTACTGATGTGGTTGGATCTGGTTTTTCAGAGCTGAAATCCTGTACGAAACTGAAAACGATTTCTCTGGCCAATACAAAAATTGATCTGAAAAATCTGGACAAACTCAATGAAATTCCTTCTTTGAAAAAAGTCTTTCTCTGGAACACACCGGTAGATAGCGCCTATGCTGCAAGCCTGCGGCAGAAATTTCCGTTGGTCGCATGGGATCGCGGCTATGTTCCTGACACAGCGGAAAAACTGACATTAACCGCACCGGCGCTTAAGAATCCGGAGAAACTCGTTGTTACAAAAGGTTCTGAAGTTGAACTGAAACATTCGCTTCCCGGAACACTGATCAGATTCACCATTGATGGCAAGGACCCGGATAGCTTGACAGGTACAGTGTACAAAACACCGATCAGGATCGATAGCCCCACAACTATAAAAGCGCTTGCAGTTTTGCCGGGATGGTACAGCAGCAGAATTATTGAATACCAGCTTTTTGTTTCCGGAGTTAAGCCGGTTAATGTAAGATTGGAATCTGCACCCGACCCCAGGTACACGCTGGAGGGTGGTGCAAACCTTATAGATGATCAAAAAGGAGATTTGGGTAATAACCTGATGAACTGGCTGGGCTTCAGAGAACAGGCTTTTGGAGCCGTTGCAAGTTTTAAAGAACCGGTTCAGCTTTCAAAAATAACGCTCAGCCTGGCTGATAATACTGGTGGCTATATGTTTCCACCTGAATATATCATCATTCGTGGCGGCGATGACTCAACTCATCTTACCGAAATCGGGAAACTGGTGCCCGTGCAACCAACAAAGTATGGGCCTGCCAGGATCAAACCTTATCCCGTTACAGTTAAACCTGGAAAATACAGGTACATCGAAATTCAAGCACGAAATGTGCAGAAACTTCCTGCCTGGCATGGTGGCAAAGGGCAGAAAGGATGGATTTTTATTGATGAACTTTTTTTCGAGTAGCTCAACGTTGAAGGATTAATATTAAACGTTGAACTTTAAATAACTTGCATCCTTGATCCCGCAGCAAACCATACAGGAAATTCAGTCGAAGATTGATATTATTGAAGTAATTGGTGAATTTGTGAGACTGAAAAAAAGAGGGACCAACTACCTGGGCCTCTGCCCTTTTCACAACGAAAAATCTCCTTCGTTTACAGTTTCACCTTCCAAGGAAATTTATAAATGTTTTGGTTGTGGAAGAAGTGGAAATACAATCGGCTTCCTCATGGAGCACGAAAAATATTCCTATGTGGAGGCGCTGCGCTGGCTTGCTAACAGGTATGGGGTTGAAATCACAGAAACTGAAACCAGTCCGGAATACAGGCAACAACAACAGGTTGCCGACAGCCTTTATATATTAAATCAGTTTGCCCAGAAATTTTTTACTGACACACTTTATAATACTGAAGAAGGGACGGATATCGGACTGGCATATCTGAAAGAACGCGGATTCACTGATCATACTATTCAGAAATTTCAATTAGGCTACAATTCATCGGCACGCGATCATTTCGCCAAAGCAGCAATTGCGGCGCACTATAATCCGGAACTGCTGCAGAAAAGCGGACTGATAGTGATGCGCGATAATAAGCCAGCAGATAATTACCATGGCCGCATTATTTTTCCCATTCACAATCAAAGTGGTAAAGTGCTGGGATTCGGTGCGCGTATCATAGGGAAAAATGACCGGGCTCCGAAATATATAAACACACCTGAGAACGAGATCTATATTAAGAGCAGGATTCTTTATGGATCTTATTTTGCGCGCCATGCAATTGATCGCGAAAATGAATGCCTCCTGGTGGAAGGATATACTGATGTTATATCACTACACCAGGCCGGAGTTGAAAATGTGGTGGCATCAGGCGGAACTTCCCTTACGCCGGACCAGCTTCGATTGATAAAAAAGTATTCAAATAACCTAACCATTATTTATGATGGAGATAATGCCGGGATCAAAGCTGCCCTGCGGGGGCTCGATCTGGCAATAGAAGAAGGTTTAAATGTAAAACTGGTTCTCATTCCTGACAAGGAGGATCCGGACTCTTATGTACGGAAGGTAGGCGCAGAAGAATTCAGAAGTTTTATTCAGTCAGCAAGGAAAGATATAATCCTGTTTCAGGTTGAAGCTTCGTTAAGAGAAGCCGGAAACGACAGCACAAAAAAAGCAGCCCTGGTAAATCAGATTGCCGAAACAATTTCAAAACTCAATAAAGCTGAAGATTTTACCCGCCAGCAGGATTATATCCACAGGAGCGCGGAATTGATGAAAATAGATGAAGCTGGCCTCACTACGCTGGTCAACCAGTTCATCAGGGAAAAAATGCTGAAGGAGGAAAAAAAATCCGGCAGCAAGCAATCGCGTGAAGACTGGAACCGCATCGATTCGGAACAAACCGCGGCTCCGGATACTGATGAAAATGCGTTATTCCTTTTATTCCGTGATGAGATGAATGAAAGAGCAATGGTCCGTTCTCTCATTGAATTCGGTAATAAACCCTGGGATGAAACACAAACCGTTGCAGATTTTATTTTTGACGAAATTGAAGTGAATGGACTTGGCGATCTTCTGGATAATAAGAAGCTTTTGCAAATGACAGACATTTACAAAACCTGGTACCGTGACGGGCTGGACCCCGGGCCAAAAAGCTTCTTATACCATGAGGATAACCAGATCAGACAACTGGCAGTTGATCTGATGGACACACAATATGAGATCAGCCCCAAATGGAAAGAATATTACGATGGCCCTATGCCCACAAGGGAAGAATTGTACAGGCAGGAAGTTTTTTCATGTATTACATATCTGAAGCTTAGAAAGATCAGGCGGATGATTCTTGAAAACCAGCAGGACATAGAAAAGAATCCTGCGGGAGAAGAACTGCTTACACTACTACAGACACACCAGCACCTGAAAGCATTGGAAATCGACCTCACCCGTTTAACAGGAACCGTAATTCTGAAATAATCCATTTCCTGGCTTGTCGCCCGGTTAGAATGACCACCAAACCAGCATAGCCGTTTCAACGTTAAACCATTTCTTAAGTAAAGCCTTAAAAAGTTAAACGGCCCACAGTTCCGAAAAGCGGTGAGTCTTTAACGTTAGCACTAAAGGTTTTAAGGAATAACTCAATTTAAACCGATTGCAAAAGCTCTTACTGGTGCAGCATTCGGGTTAAAATCAATTTCGGGGAGAAGAAATTATTTTTTCTCTTTGTTTTATTAATAATATTTCGCACTTAAGAATTTTGTTATATCTTAGGCTTTCGAACCGAATGGCTTTTCGCTAACCGGGGCACTGGGAAATCTTCCCGTACTTCAGCAACACCCGGCCGTTTTTGGTTGACACATCCCGAACAATCACAACATCGTTGGATCATGCAAAAAGAGTATTCAGGTGAAGTCTGGAAGCCAGTTGTATTTGATTTTGAGTTTGCTAATGAAAGCCGTTTTGAAGTTTCTAATCTGGGCCGTCTTCGTTCTTTTCACAAAAAAAACAAGGAAGGGAATCTGTTAAAGGGTTCACTGACGAATGGATATAAAATAGTTCGTCTGAAATTTTTCAAAGCCCGCGAACCTAAAACCGAGGCTCATTTCAAATATCTCCAGGAGCAGATCAGTAAACTGTACAAAAAAATAAGCCCCAAAAAACACAGTCTCAAAATCAAGAAAAAGCACGACGCGGCTTATTTTGAAACAAAGAAGGAAGTTGACCAGGCGATGGAATTGCTTACCACGCTCAAGACCTCGCTGAGTAAAAAATATGCGGCAGATCTGAAAAACAGGACCATTCACTATCATGCTTTATATCACCGTCTGGTAGCCGAATACTTTCTTCCTAAACCAACAGCAGAACAAACAATAGTAGCTCACCTGGACCATGATAAGCTGAATAATAAAGTGTCCAACCTCAAATGGATGACACCAGAAGAAAATTACAGTCATCAGCAACATAGTCCCAAAGTAATTGAAGAGAAGAAACTCAGAGCCTTCCGCAAGCAGGAATCCGGTTCAAATAAACTTACTGTGACAAAAGTGATGTTGCTGAAAAAACTGCTTAACCAGGGCAAACCCATGCGAACCCTTGTAAAACAGTTTAAAGTAACCAATACCCAAATACTCAGGATCAAAAGAGGTGAAAACTGGTCCGATGTTGAACCCGCGAAATAATATCCATCGAAAAGTTTAATCTTTCTTTCAATTGGTTCCAGATTTCCTGACTGACGGCAACCACGGATGACTTCATTGATTTTTTTGCACTGAAATCCGGCCTGGTATTTTCATTATTCTACTTTCTATATTATTTTACAGGCAAACTCTGTGAAATGCACAAAAAATCTTTGTACCCAGCCTTATTTCTCCTGCTTTTTATGGCACTGGTATTTTCCTGTTCAAAATCTGCAAACGATAGTAATGAACCTGAAATCCTGGCAGAAAAACTGACCTATATTTTTATTTCAAACGGTGCCGGTAATTATCCCGATACCATCCAGTTCGCAAAAGGTATTGGCGAAAAACTATTATTCCTTTCAAAAAGCGGAAGCGGCAATCTTAAACTGGCTTTCCACGGTAAAAATAATTCTGATATTGTTGATTCCCCTAAAGTTCTTTATACAACTGCGAAGCGATGGCATCTGAAAGATGGTGACACCATTCGTGTTTTCGAAAACAACAGGCTTAAGCATTTGTTTATTACTTCGGGAGAAGATTCCACTGCCTTTGGCGGCCTGCTATCTGAATGCCCACCGCGTGAGTTATTATCAGAGTCAGAATTAAGAATCAATAATTATTTCAGAACGGCTGTCAGTAATGAAAAATTTGCTTCGTATTGATTTGTAATAAACCTCAGCAAATGATTAACAATCACCTTGCAGCCATAATATCAAAGGCTGTTAATTTTTGTACCGGTAAAGAAAAACTTTGCTATCAGTTTTATACATCCCCACATAGTGATTCTGAGAAGATAGCTGTTTCTATTTTAAATAACTACACTAATAATTCGGCATCAGACAAGAAATTCAATTTCAGTCAATAGGTTTTTGCATTTCATTCTTCTTTATACTCACTTCGTTACATTTCCCGTTTCACCGGTTCGGAGCTGATTTTAGTTTTGTACAAAAGTGAGCAATGGAAAAAAGAATATTTGAAAACCCGATTATTAAAGACCGTGTACATATTGTAAAATCAACCTGCGAAACAAAAGGTGAATATCTGCTGCTCGAAATTGAACTGGCACCCGGCGGAGGTAATGGCTTGCATTACCACACCAGTTTTGACGAAGAGTTTACGGTTATTTCCGGTGAACTGGGAATTGAAAAAAAGTTTGGAAAAATAGTTCTGCGTGAAGGAGAATCCGCCACTGCTTTCAAAGGTGAATTACACAGGTTCTTTAATGATAGCAATGAAAAAATTATTTTCCAGGTAAGGATTACACCAGGCAACCAGGGATTCGAAAATGGACTCAGGATTGCGTATGGACTCGCGGCCGACGGCAAAACAAATAAAAAGGGAGTACCAAATAAATTAGATCACCTTGCAATTGTATTGGATATCTCTGATACACGACTCACAGGTTGGATGTCATTAATAGAGCCGCTTATTTTGAAGAGGGCCCGCCGTGCACGTAAAAATGGTATTGAGAAAAATCTGCTGGCAGCCTACTGCTGAAAAAAGTCCTATTTTAGTTGAGAATCAAATCATGAAATAATGAGTGGATCTAAACTGCAGAATTCTCTTGACAATGGACTTCATTTTCAATTATTGCAATTAATTGGTGACTGGTCAGGAAACTCAAAAACATTTTTCGAACCGGGAATTTTAGGCGACGAGTCGCAGGTAAAAGCGCAGATTACAGCAATGTTTGATGGCCGGTTTATAAATATCGCATATCAAAGCAGTGTACAGGGCAGCCCGTTTCAGGGAACAATGATTCTTGGATATTATCTGTTGGATAACACATGGCAGATGGTCTGGGTAGATACTTTTCATATGGGCACAGGAATTATGCATGCAAAAGCTATAGCTGACGGAAATGAATTCAATGTACTTGGTCAGTATTCATCCGGTGGAGAAAGTCCTGAATTCTGGGGTTGGAGAACTGTGATTAAAAAACCATCTGCTGACCAGTTTATTCTTTCGGCTTTCAATATCACTCCGCAAGGCCAAGAAGATCTTGCCATCGAAATGAATTTTACTTTAAACGTTAAACGTTGAACGTTTAACGTTTAAAGTAAAAGAAGCCGCAATTGTAAAAATGCGGCTTCCCGGGGTTGGATGACTGCTCTCACAGCATCCTGTGGTTTTCCTATGGTATGGATATTAGTGTGGCTTCAAGGAATTTTCGTTTTTTTTATCAGATACAGAGGAATAAAAAGAATCACAAGTGTGAGCAGGTATACCTCGGTATTTTCATCACCGGAAATAAAAGCCGATTGTAAAGCCGCGATGTCTGCTATTACAACTGTAATGCAGGCCGTGCCGGCAAAACTGCCATTATCTCCTTGCCTGTACATAGGATATATTTGACATTTCTGACAGATCGGTATCTGTCAGCAGGGTTTGAATATGCAGACCTTAAAAGAGGATATTAGTTGCAGACCCACCGCGGCGGATCAGAATTTAAGAAAGCGGAGAAACATAGTTTAAGTGAGAGTAGCAGTGTATGGTATATTATGCTTTACAGCTTTTCTTACCATACAAATTTCAGTTTAGTTTTGTTGATTGCGTGATAACGAAAGGTTAATATTATTTGTCTTTTCAAATTCGCTAACCGCTCCTGGTTTCTGAATTAATCCGGATGCAATTTCGTTTTCAGAAATTCACAATTGAAATTGATTTTTCCCTTACTTATCTAAGATAAATTTTTACGATACCTCTGATTTTCCCGTGGACAGAATTCATTCCCGTTTTTGCTGCTGCAGTAAAAAAGAAAACGCAGATTCATACCCGATAATTCTTATTTTTAAAAACAATCAGGATCAGCGATGCAGAAAACAAACCTCGTTTCGCCATTATATTGTATGGCAGAATTCTACCATAAATTTTATCTGCGAATCAACAACCCGGTACCCTTTTTTATTATTTATACAGTGTGCATGCTGGTTATGCCTGCTGCGCAGGCGCAACAAGCATTGGACCGAAAAGAGGTCAGAACAAAATATGGTCGTATATCAGGCCTCAGGTCTGATAAAACAGTTTATTCCTTCAAAGGAATCCCATATGCGCAGCCCCCGGTTGGCAATTTAAGGTGGCGCGAACCTCAGCCTCCGGTACCATGGCCTGAAGTAAAACTGACGGAGCGATTCGGCCCGAGTCCGATGCAGGCCAGGCCCACACCATTCGGGGTTTATACGCCGGAATTTCTTATTCCCGAATCACCGATCAGTGAAGATTGTTTATATCTGAATGTGTGGACAGCTGCAACAGGAACAGAAAAAAAACCCGTATTTGTATGGATTTACGGTGGAGGATTTGTGAGCGGGGGAAGTGCATGTGAAATTTATGATGGTACCGCTATGGCTTCAAAAGGCATCGTATTTGTTTCCATTAACTACCGTGTAGGGATATTCGGTTTTTTTGCGCACCCGGAGCTTAGCAAAGAATCCCCACATAAGTCGTCTGGTAACTATGGCCTGATGGATCAGATTGCTGCATTGAAATGGGTACAGGAAAACATAGCAGCCTTTGGAGGTGACCCGGGTAACGTTACAATCGCAGGGCAGTCGGCTGGTTCTTTTAGTGTGAATGCGCTTGCTGCCTCACCTTTGGCAAAAGGTTTGTTTCACAAAGCGATAGCAGAAAGCGGCTCATCAACAGTAGCTGATCCAAAAATAAAACAGGTTGATCTTGCCATGGCCGAAGCAGAAGGATTAAAACTGAGTCAGTCTATCAATGCATTCACACTGAATGACCTGAGAAAACTTTCTGCTGACGACCTGTTAAAACAAAGAATGACTGGTCTAAGGCCGATAGCGGACGGGTATGTGTTACCGTCGCCGGTTCCTGAATTATTCAAAACGGGAAGACATGCCGATATCCCTTTACTTACCGGATGGAATGCTGACGAGGCATTTATCTCTGACTATAAAAACAAGGATGTATATCTGGCAGATGCAGGCACGAAGTATGGAAGCGAAGCCACTCAGTTCCTGAAATTTTTCCCGGGTGGTACAGATGAGGAAGCAAAAAATTCCCAGATTGAAGTGAGTCGTGACCTGACATTCGCTTTAGGAAATTACAAATGGGCTACCATTCAATCTTCAAAAGGAAAACACCAGGCATACGTTTATTTATTTAAAAGGAAGCCACCGGCTACTCCCGATTTCGTAAAGTACGGAGCCTTCCATACTGCAGAGGTTCCCTACGCACTCGGCAATCTGAAATACTTCAAAAGGGCTTTGGAGGAAGCTGATCACACACTGTCGGAATTAATGCTATCCTATTGGGTTAATTTCGCAAAAACGGGCAATCCTAACGGTAACGGACTACCGAAATGGCCGGCCTTTAGGGAAAAAGAAGCAGAGGTGATGATCTTTTCTGAAAAATCAGCCGCAGCCTCCATGCCGGGAAAAGAGGGCCTTGATTTTCTTTATTCACAAATGATGAAATAAAAAATACAACCATGCAAATCATCAGTCAGATTTTTATCCTGCTCGTAATAGTCATACACCTCTATATTGTATGGCTTGAAATGTTTGCATGGACAACCAGGGGCAAAAAAGTATTTAAACAATTCAAACCTGAATTATTTGAACCGACAAAAGCTTTAGCGGCAAACCAGGGCTTATACAACGGCTTCCTTGCTGCAGGATTAATATGGACGTTTTTTATCGAAGACCCTAACTGGAAAATCTATGTAGCCATATTTTTTCTAACCTGTGTTTCAGTTGCCGGAATTTATGGTGCAATTACTGCCGATAAAAAAATATTTTTCATTCAGGCAGTTCCGGCTTTGATTCCCCTTATTTTGCTGATTTCGGGATTTCTATAAAATGAATTTATGTTATGCTTAATAATGTCCATCATATTGCGATAATCTGTGGTGACTATGAAAGATCAAAACGGTTTTATTCGGAAATACTGGGGCTTGAAATAATCAGAGAAGTTTATCGCGAAGAAAGACGATCCTATAAACTGGACCTATCGCTGAACGGTCACTATATAATTGAACTTTTCTCTTTTCCGGATGCCCCTCCCCGACCTTCAAGACCGGAAGCACAGGGTCTCAGACACCTGGCTTTTGAAGTTGATAATATAGAAAATGTTATCGTTCGCCTGAATCTGAAAGGTGTACCAACTGAACCCGTGCGCACAGATCCTTATACCGGAAAACTGTTTACTTTTTTTGCAGACCCTGATGGCCTTCCATTGGAAATTTATCAGAAATGATTTTGATTGCGGACTTTATCAGCGAATTTACTTACCGGTTTCCCTCAGCCGCAAGTATGCTGCCCTGGCATTTCACAACTCAATTAAGTGAAATCATTTCTTCAGCTATTGAGATACTCGATGATGGATTCATTGTTGAAAATAATATCGCGGTTCATCGTTCAGCTCTTATCGAAACAGGAGTAGTAATAAAAGCACCGGCGATAATTAATGCAGATTGTTTTGTAGGCGCACATGCCTATCTGCGCGGAGGCGTTTTCCTTGACACCGGAGTAAGCATTGGCCCGGGTGTTGAAATCAAAACAAGTTATATCGGATCAAAAACTTCAGTAGCCCATTTCAATTTTATTGGTGATAGTCTGATCGGCAGTGAAGTGAATTTTGAAGCAGGCTCTGTTATTGCAAATCATTTCAACGAGAGAAAAGACAAATTGATCAGCGTAAAAGTAAACGGAAATATCCTTGAAACAGGAGTAACAAAATTTGGTGCTTTAGTTGGCGATTATTCAAAAATTGGTGCAAATGCAGTTTTATCTCCGGGAACAATCTTACCCCGCGGATCCATCGTGAAAAGATTGACTCTTCTGGATTAACGTTCAACGTTACACGTTAAACGCCGAACGTTTCTAGAGTACTAATTGTTCATGCAGTCTGATTAAAGTCCGTTTGGGATCATCGGTGAATCCGGGATGTACTTTTGAAGATTGAACGATCGTGCTTCGTGTGGCAGTGAGCCAGCGGAATCTTGAGCCTGCGTCAAGTTTACCAATTGGCCCGGCATCCGGCAAACCTGCGCATATCTTGAGATAAACACAGAGATATTCTTCGATTTCATCATAGTCGGCCTTATCGTGCATCTGCAGAAGTTTCTCCTTATTCAGTGTGATCATTGCTTCGAGAAACTGCATTTGTCTACAGTACACGATTATTCCTGCATTGATAAATTCTTCCCTGTCAACCCGGGGAACAACCCGTAAAACCGCATATTCAAACAAGAGTAAGTCGGGCATCCTGTGCGGTTTTTAAAAAGGTTTTTGAATAGGTTAGCCGTGACCGAAGAAATTCCGCATAAATTGCTCTTATCTCATCGGGGCTTTCACTGAATTCCGAATTTAAAAGCCATGCATCCGGAATGGTCGAAGACACTCCATTGATCAATTCCTCAGAAAGGACCTCATGAAAAAAGCTGTCAGCAGACTCAAGTTCGGTTGCCCATGGGAGTAATACATGATCTTTAATCTGCACAAAAGGTTTTGAAGCCTGGTCATTCCTGTTATCCCAATTATGGTGAAAATAGAGTGAGGCACCGAAATCGATAAGCCAGACTGCTTTATTCCACCAGAGCATATTGGTGTTTTTTATGGTCCGGTCAACATTGGTAAGGAAAGCATCCAGCCATACCAGGCGTGAAGCAAATTCTGCAGAAGGTGTTACCACAACCGGATCGAATGTAATTGAACCGGAGAGATAATGGAGCCCGAGATTAAGACCCTGACTGCTTTTTAGTAGGTCCTGTATTTCTTCATCTGGTTCTGTTCTCCCAAAAGCTTCATCAAGTTCAGCAAAAACCAATTCGGGAATTTTAAAACCAGCAGCCCGCGCCAGTTCGGTACCGATCAACTCCGAAATCAACGCTTTGATTCCCTGCCCTGCCCCCCTGAATTTCAGTACATATAAAAAGCCATCATCTGCTTCTGCTATTGCAGGGAGCGAACCACCTTCACGTAATGGTGTTACATATCGTGTAACCTTCACTGTTCTGATTTCGGGCAACATTCTTCAAAGATAAATTAATTCCATACCGTTTCTTATGCAAGGGCTAAAAGCATGTCGCTGTAAGAATTATCTATCAGGTCTTTTGTTTCTATTTTCAGTTCTTTCATGAAAAATGAACATTGCTCCTGCAATTTGATTTTGCCGATTTCACCCGTGGAATCAATTGCTTCAATTTCAACAAATGAGCCGAGGCCTCTTACTACGTCGATATGAAATTTTACATTTCCGATAAAATAAATTTCTCTTTTTTTCTCAACGATTACTTTAATGCTCAAAGCAGAAAGAAGCAATTTCTTCAGAATGCCGATTTTAGTTACTTCATAAAGGGTCACTTCAGAAGCTTTGGGTCCTGCCTGATTTTCTCTTGAATAATGAATTAATGCGTTTTCAATATTTCCTTCCCGCAGTTTCATTCGTCCCTTCTCTACATTGAAATAGGTATCTGTCTGGTGGTCGGTACCGGAATAAAAAGCATTCTTATTTAATAAGTATTGACGTACCGTTTCAGGATTATCGCAGTGTGCTTTTATTTCAATATTCAGATGCATAAAAAAAGGATTACCTCTAAGTTGAGATAATCCTTTTGAATTTTTTTATCCTCCGGCGCGCGGAGAACTCCTCATCAAATCCTGCTGGCCACTTTACTATACCTTGATGGCTGCTTTCCCAATGCGATTCCAGGAATTGTTTCCGGAACTTCCTGGTACTGAGCCATCATTTCTTCTGTTCCGGCATCTCTTATAGGGATACCCTTTCTTTGGAAACGGATTGCTGTCCATACATGGTCAAGCGCAGTTTCATGAATACTTTCAAAACCCCGGTTACATATGCAGTTCCAACTGCATTCCCGGTTCAGGTCGCTGACAATTTTGGATGCCGCTTTCGGATAGGCTATCCACAATTTTGCATCTTCATGAAGTGCAGGAATAACATCCTGCATGATAGAGGTCAGCTGATTCTGATTAACCGCAAAAACCAAAGCAAAATCAATTTTTCTTGTACGCAACAAGGGCGTTACATTTTTGGCGAATGAAACCTTTGTGAATTGCTTTTCGATTGATGAAGGTAATCCTTGAATCAGGAGATTCTTTTCTTCATGAAGTTGAAGTTTTTCAAACATTGTTTGCATCATGCTTCAACAGAATTTTAAAGGATGAACGGCAAAGGTAATACATTAACCGAACATCTTCCTCTTTTTACTGACAAAAGCCTGATTTTTTACCTTATGAGTTATATAACTGTTTTTGATTATTTAGCCTGCTGAGTTCCCGATTTGTAATATTTCATTGCGTCCTGTGCATAAACCTTCACTTTCTGGATTCTGGTTTCATCTGAAGGGTGTGTGCTGAGTAATTCGGGAGGTTTCTGACCCTGACCGAGTTTTGCCATGCGCTGCCAGAAAGCTTCGGCCTCGCGTGGATCATATCCGGCCAATGCGGCGAAAATCAACCCATACTGATCAGCTTCCAACTCCTGTTTCCGGCTATATGGGAGTATAACTCCAACATTTGAACCTATTCCATAAGCTGCCATAAATAATTGCTGGGTTTCAGCAGGTTTGCTGGATAAAGCGACGGAAAGGGCGGCTCCGCCTAATTGTTGCGCAAGCCCCTGGCTCATTCTTTCATTGCCATGTAAAGCAAGCGCATGTGCAATTTCATGTCCCATTACTACAGCGAGGCTGGCTTCATTCTGAGTGACTGGCAGGATACCCGTGTACACAACTACTTTCCCACCAGGCATACACCAGGCATTTACTTCCTTTGACTCTACGAGATTGAATTCCCACTGGTATCCGTTCAGTAGCTCAGATTTACCTTCAGTTTTATAATAGCTGGTGATTGCGGTTGCAATACGCTGACCTACCCTGGCGACCATCTGCTGATCAGCACTGGTGCCTTTGGGCACAACAGGGTTTGTTGAAAGAAATGTTTTATACTCCTGCAATGCCATGGCATTGACTTCTGACTCACTGACAAGGATCAGTTGATTTCTACCGGTAATTTTATTTTTCTGACAGGAACCAAGGCCGATTAATCCGGCAAGACAAACAAATAAAAATCGCATAATTGAAATTTCTTTCGGGGATAAATTCAATACTTATACCAGATTCAGAAATCCTGCAATTTATTGGAAACAATTAAAAAAAAATCAGAAGTCATCGTTATGCCTTCTCTCTCTTCTGCGGTCACGTCCTTTGAAGATAGGGGCCTTGCTTTCACTGCCGCGCAGTAAACGGGTAATGTTTTTCTGATGTGTAAGTATTACAAGCAGAGCAACTGCGATAGCAAAAATGCGATATGCTTCGTTGTCAACATTAAAGATTACAAGGATAAATACAGGGAATGCGAGACTTGCGAGTATTGAGCTGAGGGAAACAAATCTTGTAAAAAAAAGTACCAGTAAAAAAACGCCGATACAGCAAAGAGAAGTTAGTGGCGAAATGGCCAGCACCAGACCAAACAAAGTAGCCACCCCCTTACCTCCCCGGAATTCAGCCCAGATGGGGAAGATATGCCCCAGCACAGCAGCGAGACCTAACCCGATCTGAAGATTTGTGCGGGCAAAATCATTCTGAACATAATAAGGGAGAAGTAGCGCAAGTTTAACAGCAACCAGTCCTTTCAGCATATCGATGATCATTACCGCAGTACCCCACCGGGCTCCGAGCACCCTGAAAGTATTGGTTGCCCCGGCGTTGCCACTTCCGTAATCTCTGATATCGATATTGAACTGGCTTCTACTGATCCAAACCGCAGTAGGAATGGAGCCTATACAATAGGCCAATATAACAAGTAAAAGTTCGTTCATCGTTCGTTAGGCGGTTGAAATAAGAGAAACAAATATACAGCTCTTAAACAATTCAGTAATTAAGAGGCTGTTAATGAAGCCCGCTTATTTCCTAAACGTTAAAGAAATCCAATTATTTTTTTCATTGATAAATAAAGGTTTACCCAGTGATGGCTCAAATGCTGCTTCAATATCTTCCTGATCCGAAACCAGTAAGCCGCTAAGTATGAGGAGACCTTCTTTAACCAATGACTGTATCAGGTGTTCCTGTTTATCTAAAATAACCCCTTTATTGATATTTGCAATGATGATATCCGATTTTTTATCGGGATTCCATGAATCAGCTAATAATATCTTAATTTTTTTGCAATTATTCATAGCGATATTCTCAATGGCATTGTCAATGCTCCACATATCATTATCTATCGCAAAAACATCAGCCGCTCCCAATTGTTCAGCCAGAATTGCTAAAATTCCGGTTCCTGTTCCAAAATCAAACACAGATTTTCCGCTGAATTGATGCTTCATCATTTCTTCCATAACTAGCCAGGTGGTTGCATGGTGGCCGGTTCCAAAACTCATTTTCGGAGTAATGATGATTTCATACGGAATATTGGATACCGGAGCATGGAATGAAGCACGAACTGCTACTTTACCAGGAATTATTACAGGTTCAAAGGATTGTTCCCATTCCTCATTCCAGTTTTTTTCCTGAATAAATTCTGTGCTGGCAACGAGGCCGGTTAACCGAAAGATTTCTTCGAGTTTCTCATTTTGAACAAGCGATTTATCTCCGAATGCAAGAAAAAGATCCGGATCTCTTTCTTCGAATCCATCGAAACCGACATCGCCGAGTAATCCGGACAGCAGGTCTTTCTGATCAGGAGCAAGCCCTTTAAACGATAAGGAGATGTATTCTTTTGGCATTTTTTACGTTAAACGTTAAACGTTTAAGGTTTAACGTAAAAAGGCTGCCCTGAGGCAGCCTTTTTCTTATTTAGATTATTTTAAGCTTTTGGCCCGTTCATTTCCGGTTTTGCCATCAATGCTTTCCGGCTGAGTTTAAACTTTCCGGTTTTCTGATCCACGCCAATCAGTTTCACTTTTAATGAATCGCCTTCCTTAAGAATGCCTTCCAGCGAATCAAGCCTTTTCCAGCTTACTTCACTGATATGTAGCAGCCCTTGTTTACCGGGAAGGAATTCAACAAATGCACCATAAGGCATAATTGATTTTACTTTCGCCTCATATACTTCACCTTCTTCCGGCTGAGAAACGATTCCCTTGATCCAGGCAACTGCACGGTCAAGGCCTTCTTTCACCGGACTGAATACACTCACTTCGCCCTGGTTTCCTACTTCTTCTATATTGATTGTAGTTCCGGTTTCACGCTGAATTTCCTGAATGATCTTACCCTGTGGCCCGATAACAGCTCCGATAAATTCCTTGTCGATGAAGAGTTTGATCATGCGCGGAGCATGTGGCTTCACTTCTTCTCTCGGCTTATCGATACATGCATACATTGAGTCAAGGATATGTAACCTGCCTTTACGGGCCTGTTCCAGAGCTTCACGCATCGTTTCCATGCTCAGGCCATCTATCTTGATATCCATCTGTATACCGCAAATACCATCACGTGTTCCGGTTACTTTAAAGTCCATATCACCCAGGTGATCTTCGTCACCAAGGATATCTGTAAGAATAGCGTATTTACCATCTGACTGACGGGTAATCAACCCCATGGCCACACCACCCACATGTTTCGGGAAAGGAACACCTGCATCCATTAAAGCGAGTGAACCGGCGCAAACAGTAGCCATCGACGAAGAACCGTTTGATTCCAGGATATCACTTACTATGCGCACCGTGTACGGGTAGTCGTTACCAGGCATAATCTGTTTCAGCGAACGCTGCGCAAGATTTCCATGCCCGATTTCCCTGCGACCAGCGCCACGGAGAAATTTTACTTCACCGGTAGAATAAGGAGGGAAATTATAGTGTAAAATAAACTTGCTGTATTCCGATTTCGCTGCGCTCTCAACAAGCAATTCGTCAAGAGGCGTACCGAGCGTGATTGTTGTCAATGACTGTGTTTCACCGCGGGTAAATAAAGAAGCACCGTGAGGTGACGGAAGCACATCCACTTCCATATTCAAAGGGCGAACTTCGTCGAGAGCGCGGCCATCGAGGCGACGGCGATCATCCAGGATCATGCTGCGAACGATCTCCCATTTAAAATCTTCGTAGTATTTTTTTGCCAGTTTAATATCGGCAGGATCTGTTTCTTCGCCAAATGAATTTTTCAGCTCTTCGCCTAAAGCTTTATAAGCGTCGGTGCGAAGATTTTTGCTGGTGGCGGATTTAGAAATCTCGTAAATTTTTGCAGCAGTGAGCTCATTCACTTTCTGCCTGATATCTTCATTTTGCGGAGGTTTGGGATAATCTCTTTTTTCTGTGATTCCCACTTTATTTCTCAGTTCAATCTGGGCTGCGATTTGCTTACGAACCGCCTCATGACCTAGTTCCAGTGCTTTAATGAAATCTTCTTCCGAACATTCTTTGGCCTCGCCTTCCACCATCATCAGGTTCTTTTCGGTAGCGCCGATCATAAAATCCATATCTGCTTTAACAAGATCTTCACGTCTCGGATTAACGATCAGTTTACCTTCTACCCGCGCAACACGAACTTCAGAAATAATTTCTTTAATAGGGATATCAGAAACAGCCAGTGCTGCTGATGCTGCGAAGCAGGCCAGCGAATCAGGCATAATTTGAGGATCAGATGAAATAAGCGTCAAAATCACCTGAACATCACAGAGATAGTCTTCAGGGAACAAAGGTCGCAAAGCACGGTCTATAAGTCTGCTGATCAGCACTTCTGAATCGCTCAGGCGGCCTTCTCTTTTGAAGAAGGAGCCCGGAATCCGTCCGGCAGAAGCAAATTTTTCCATATAATCTACCGAAAGAGGGAAGAAATCCTGCCCTTCTTTTGGTTCTCTGTTCGCACAAACGGTGGCAAGAATCACACAGTTACCCTGGCGTAAGGTAACAGCGCCATCAGCCTGACGGGCAAGACGGCCGGTTTCAATCGTTATTGGCTGACCATCTCCCAGGTCAACTACGGATTGGATAGGTTGTTGAAGCATAAAAGCTTGTTTAAGAGGAATGACTACAAAAAACTAATTCCCAACCGTTGGTTGGGAATAGTTCTGTGAAGGGATCAATTATTTTCTGAGTCCTAATTTTTCAATAAGTGCGCGGTATCCCTGGAGGTTGTGTTTGCTTAAATAGATAAGCAGGCGTTTACGCTGACCTACCATTTTCATCAGACCCCGGTGGGTGGAAAAATCTTTTTTATTCAGTTGCAAATGCGCCGAAATATGGTTGATTTTCTCTGTCAAAAGGGCTACCTGGCCCTCTATCGAACCTGTGTTCTTAGCATTTCCACCAAACTCAGCAAAAATCCTCGACTTTTTTTCAGTTGTTAACGTTGGCATCTCAAAATTTTTTTGGCATCTTTTCTTTACGAAACGGGGGCAAAGGTAGGGAAAAAATGCTACAAAAAAAGCCTTCCGCCTGTAATTCTGGGCATTTTAATAATATGTTGCCGGATCAGGACAAGTATTTCAGATTCAGGTAATAAAGGAGAATAAATATAATTCCTACAAAACCCACAGCAATTGAGATCCCCATACTCACCAGATTTCCCGTGCCAAAAACGTAAAGCGGCGATAAAATTGAAATAAGGATGCCAGCCACGTACAGATAAAAGCCTTCTCTTTTCAATCTGAACATTAAAACTGCGCCCGCAAGTGATAATACATTGGCAAAAAAACTATACAAAGCATCTTTCTTCTTTTTTGCAGGGTCGGTGATGGCCGAAGTGTCAGACAACATTCGGTCTGCAAGTTCTTTTCCCTCTTCCCCGTCATCCAACTGCTTGTCAATTTTTTCTTTTGTTTCTTCGATCTTCTCCTGCTGAAAAGCAGATTGAACGTCGGCATTCAGGTAACCGGATAAATTAGAAATAATTCCGATTCCGCTTCCCAAAAAACTCAACACACACAAAACAGTTAAAAAGGTTGGACGTTGTGGTTTTTGCTGAACAGAAGTATTCTGAAGATTTTCCATGGTTCAGGGAATTATGTACACCAACATATAAAAATTCCGGGGAATTTGGAAATTTTATCTTGCTGCAGTACACGCTTATTCCAGACAGTTAGTATCAAAATAATATCTTCACGAAAAACCGGAACTTGAAATCATTAACCTTTACTGTTACCAATAACCTGCAATACGATCAGCGCATGATCCGGATTTGCGGAACATTGGCAGATAAGGGTTACCAGGTAACTTTGATCGGTGTAAGAAACGGCCAGGGAGAACCATTGCCGCCCAGGCCTTTCAGGCAGAACCGGATCAAATGTATTTTCGGAAAAGGATTCGGTTTTTATGCAGAATATAATCTCCGTCTTTTCTTCTTCCTGCTTTTTCATAAAACCGATCTCATTTGTGCGATTGATCTGGATACCATTATACCTGCATATTTTGTTTCCCTTCTCCGGAAAATTCCACGCGTGTATGATGCGCATGAACTGTTTTGTGAAATGAAGGAAGTGGTGACCAGACCGGCAGTTTACAGGGTATGGAAAACAATCGAACGCATTTTTGTTCCCCGATTCCGGTTTGGCTATACCGTTAGCGAACCCATTGCGGAAATTTTTCAGAAAGAGTATAAGGTCAATTACCAGACAATCAGGAATATGCCCTTGAGAAGTGGCCCTGCAAAACAGGTAAAACGAAAGGATCATCTGCTTTATCAGGGAGCAGTGAATGAGGGAAGAAGCTTTGAAACCCTGATTCCGGCAATGCAATGGGTGAACGCACCATTACATATTTATGGAGATGGTAATTTCCTTGAACAAACCCGCGGGCTGATAAACAAGCATAATCTGACTCAAAAGGTATTTCTCAAAGGAAAAAAAAATCCTGAAGAACTGAAACTGATAACAGCAGAAGCAAAAGCAGGGATAACGCTTTTTGAAAACAACGGACTCAGTAACTATTATTCCCTGGCCAACCGGTTTTTTGACTATATCCAGGCTGAAACACCACAGCTATGTGTCAACTACCCCGCATATCAGGCTATTAATCTCAAATACGGCGTTGCATTGATGATTGAAGACCTTTCACCCGAAAGTATTGCAGCCCATCTGAACAATTTGATTGAAGATGAGGTTTTATATAAGAAGCTGCAGTTGCAATGTTCTGCAGCTGCCGGCCAGCTTAACTGGGAGGAGGAAGAAAAGAAATTGATTGAAATATACCAGCAAATTTTCGCCTGATTGGAAAAGCAACTTCATATTGTTTGTCACGATGTACCCTGGCCTGCCGATTACGGTGGTGTTTTTGATCTTTTCTATAAACTCAAAGCCCTTCATAAAGCCGGTATTAAAATCCATCTTCATTGCTTTGAATATGGGCGCGGGCGGCCGCAGGAGTTAAATAAATATTGCAGCTCTGTTAATTATTACACAAGACAGGAAGGACACAAGGGAATGTCTCTGGCTATTCCCTATATAGTAAGTTCAAGAGCAGATCCTACCCTCCTCGTAAACCTTCAGCAGGATAATTACCCGGTTCTCTTTGAAGGTGTTCACACCACCTGGTTGCTGCACCAGGGGCTTCTTGGAAACAGAAAAACCTTTGTGCGCATGCACAATGTAGAGTACCTGTATTACAGGCAGCTTTGCCAGCAATCAGGTTCACTTTTAAAAAAATTTTATT
>JAATGW010000739.1 GCA_015654495.1 Chitinophagales bacterium | reverse complement strand
GAATAGAGAACAATAAACAAGCACTATAACCTAAGTAAAAAAAAAATTATGAAAAAGCTGATTTCACTTTTCACATTCCTGATCGTGGTTGCGCAAATTAATGCTCAATTGCCAAGGGTAATCATTTTAGCAACAGGGGGAACAATTGCCGGAGCTGGTGCAGCCTCTGACAGGGCTGGTTATACTGCAGGGAAAATTCCCATTGACGATCTTATTGGTGCTATTCCTACAGTAAAAAAAATAGCAACTATTACTGGTGAGCAGGTAGCCTCAGTGGGAAGCCAGGATATGACTATTGATGTCTGGAAAAAACTGGCTGTTCGTGCCAATGAAATTTTTAAGAATAACGAAGCTGATGCAATTGTAGTAACACATGGTACCGACACCCAGGAAGAAACAGCTTACTTTCTTGATCTGTTAATTGCTTCTGAAAAGGCAGTAGTACTTACAGGATCTATGCGTCCTGCCACTGCGATCAGTGCAGACGGGCCAAAAAATTTGTATGATGCCATTACAGTAGCTATCGACCCAAAAAGCAAGGGCAGGGGTGTACTGGTAAGTTTTAATGAAGGAATATTCGATGCCAGGGAAGTTATGAAACTCAGTACTACAAAAACAAATGCATTCGGCTCCCCCAATACAGGTCCGATTGGTCAGGCTTACGACGGTAGAGTTGAATACTATGCTTCCAGCGTAAGGGAAGTAAATGTGAACACACCATTCGTTGTTAAAGCCGATTCTAAATTACCCAGAGTAGATATCGTTTATATGTATGCTGATGCACCTGCTGACCAGATCGATTTACTGATCAGCAAAAAAGTAGACGGAATTGTAATTGCAGGTGTTGGCAATGGCAACTTCAACAAAGCCTATATGGATGCAGTCAAACGTGCTGTAGCAGCGGGCATAATCGTATGCCGTGCAAGCCGTGCTCCTTCCGGAAGAGTAGTGCTTCATGATGAGATCAATGACGAAGAACTGGGCACTATCGTTTCAGACGACCTTACACCACAAAAAGCCAGGATACTGCTGATGTTAGGCCTTACAAAAACAAAAGACAAAAAACAGTTACAGGGATATTTCTTTAAGTATTAAACGCTGCCGGGATTTTGTATTTGAATTAACCGGACCGGATCTTATGATGCCGGGCAGTTGAATCATCAGAACATTTTTAATGCAGATAAAAAAGAGCAAATGAGCAGAAAAAAAATTATTCAGTCATTGTCGTTACTGGTGCTCGTTAGTATCCAGTACGCACATTCACAGACCCGCACTGAAAGCGACCTGCTGGGCAAGAAGGAAGTTCCTGCTGATGCATACTATGGTGTGCAAACCCTCAGGGCCATTGAAAATTTCCCGGTTAGCGGCGTAAAAACAAATTTTTATCCTGACTATGTGCGCGCATATGCTATGGTAAAACTTGCTGCAGCCCGGGCTAATGCCGACGTTGGCAGAATGAAAAAAGAAAAACTGGATGCCATTGAAAAAGCCTGCCTGGCAGTGATCGACGGAAAATACCACGACCAGTTTGTGACGGACCTGTACCAGGGTGGTGCAGGTACCTCTGCAAATATGAATTCCTGTGAAGTGCTGGCAAATATTGCACTTGAAATGAGCGGTCATAAAAAAGGAGAATATCAGTTTATTGAACCCCATGATGACCTAAATATGGGTCAATCAACAAATGATGTATACCCGACAGCCATTCATGTTGCCCTGTTATTACACAACGACAGGTTGATGAAGCAGGCACAATTGCTTTCCCAGTCTTTTCATAAAAAAGGAGATGAATTTAAGAGTCTGTTGAAGATGGGCCGTACAGAAGGTCAGGATGCTGTGCCGATGACTCTCGGGCAGGAGTTTCATGGTTTTGGTAATCAGCTTGATGCTGCAGTCGAAATTCTTCGCAAAACGGAAGCCTATCTATACGAAGAGAATATGGGAGCCACTGCAATTGGTACCGGTTTAACGGCAACACCCGGATATGCCGAAAAATGTGCGGCGCACCTGGCGAAAATTACAGGCAAACCAATGGTGTTGGCAAAAGACCTTATTGCTGCTACCAGCAGCATGCAGGCATTTGTAATGTACTCGGCCGCATTAAAAAACTTTGCCGTTGCATTATCTAAAATCAGCAGCGATCTGATCTTTCTTGCATCCGGCCCGCGTACCGGTATTTTTGAAATCAATTTACCCCCGCTCCAACCAGGCTCGTCCATTATGCCCGGCAAAGTAAATCCTGTAATGCCGGAGCTGATGAATAATGTGTGTTTTAAAGTTATTGGCAATGATGTAACAGTAACCATTGCTTCACAGGACGGGCTGCTGCAGCTGAATGCCTACGAACCCGTAGTTGCCATTGCCATCATGGAATCACAGGCCATACTTTATAAATCAATGCCTTTATTCAGTGCCAATTGCATTAATGGAATTACCGCCAATGAAAAAGTTCTGAAAAATTATATAGAAAGAAGTGTGGGAATAGTAACGGCTTTAAACCCGGTATTAGGATATGAGAAAACTACAGAATTGGCAAAAGAGGCGCTTCAATCAGGAAAAGGAATTCTCGAGCTGATACGTGAAAAGAAATTATTGACAGAAGACCAGATCAAAAAATTACTCGATCCGGCTGCAATGACAGGACAAAAACAATAGCGTCAAAAAAATTCATCGGAAATGCGAATCAGAAGATCACTCTGCGGGGAGCTAAGGGTGGTGTTTTTAATGATGGGAATCATACTAACGGTATCCTATACTTCTTTCAGCCAGGAAAAGACAAAAACTATTCCTGACGGCACCGAAGGGGAGGTCCTGGTAGTGAAAGATACTGTTGCCGGAATTAAACCAAAGAAAAGCTGGAACGAATTTAACCTGGGATTTACAACGCTGAAAATTGGTGGAGGTTTTCTGGTAGACTATGCGGCCTATTCCCAGGATGCAGAAGGGAAAAATCAGATGGACTCCGCAAAAGTTGCACTGAAATCAGGTTTCAAAGTGCGGGATTCGCGCATTGCGATCAGCGGGAAACTCAACACCAGGAGGTCAATTACCTGGAAGGCTGGATTTATGTATGATGGTGTGCTGAATGCGTGGTTTGTTCGTGAAACAGGGGTAATGATTGCTGTGCCGGAGCTATGGGGCAATTTTTTTATCGGGCGTACAAAAGAAGGTGTTTCACAGAGCAAGGTAATGAACGGATATTCCGGTGAGATGGTTGAAAGATATATGGCAAGTGATCCTATTCCCATTCTTGCTGATGGCATAAAGTGGCTTGGCTTTCTTCCAAAACCCGGTATTTTCTGGAATATTGGTGTGTTCACCGACTGGCTTTCGGAAGGTCAGAGTTTTTCCACCTACAGTTCGCAATTTTCTGCAAGGGTGGGCTATCTTCCAATCCATACGCCAAAATCGAATATGCATGTGGCGATTAATTATCGCATTGGCCGGCCGTATAAAGATTCTATCCAGATCAGATCCAAACCCGAAGCGTCTGCAGCACCCTACTTTGTCGATGCTGGCAAATTCCATTCCGATCAGGCTACTTATGTTGGTGCAGAAATATATTATAACTTAGGTTCCTGGTTGATAGGTACAGAATACTACCTGGATAAATTCAGATCTCCGGAAAAAAACAACCCGGTTTTTAAGGGTGGGGAACTGGTAACAAGTTATATTCTGACAGGCGAATCCCGTCCCTACAGTACAGTGACAAGTATTTATGGTTTTGTGCCGGTGAAAAAATCTGTTTTCAAAGGAGGCCCGGGAGCATGGGAGATGGTGCTCCGGTTTTCGCAGTTTGACCTTAATGATGGCCCTGTACATGGAGGGAAATTCTGGAGAATAACGCCACAGGTCAACTGGTATCTTTCAGGGAATGTGCGTTTTGAGCTGGCATATGGGTATGGTATTCTTGATCGGTTCAACATCAAAGGAGCTACCCAATTTTTTCAGAGCCGTTTGCAGCTATCTCTCTAACAGATCTGTATAACCAGAACAATCGCCTATTATGATACTTCTGCAACTTGCCGTTTTATTAGCCTGCATTTTTATCGGAGCAAGAATGTCCGGAATTGGTCTAGGGGTAATGGGAATGATCGGGCTCCTGATTTTACTTTTTGCGTTTAAGATGCAACCTTCTGATCCTCCGCTTGAAGTAATGCTGATTATCTTAAGTGTGGTAACGGCAGCTGCCGCATTACAGGCAGCGGGAGGCATGGATTACCTGGTGAATCTTGCCGGGAAATTGCTACGCAGCCGACCCGGACAAATCACCATTCTTGGTCCGCTGGTAACTTATTTTTTTACCCTCTTTGCCGGTACGGCGCATATTTCCTATTCTATACTGCCGATCATTGCAGAAGTAGCGATTAAGAAAAGGATCCGTCCTGAAAGAGCGTTGAGTATGAGTGTAACTGCAGCACATATGGGTATTACAGCAAGCCCGGTATCTGCCGCATCCGCAGCTTTATTAACCGTTCTTGCCCCTGCCGGAATTAAGCTCGCTGATATTCTTCTCATTTGTATTCCTTCTACCATCATAGGTGTGATAGTAGGTATTTTATTTGTTTTTAAAAGAGGAAAAGAACTGAATGCGGATCCGGAGTTTCTGGAAAAAATGAAAGACCCTGTTTTCGCAAATAATGTAGATGCGTCAAATGATACGGTACTTGTTCTTAAAGAAGGAGCCAGGAGTTCTGTTGGCATTTTTGCCCTGGCTGTAATCGGAGTAGTTTTGCTGGGATCATTTCCATCGTTGTTACCATCATTTTCCGGGGAAGGATTTAAGCCTGGCTTTGCAGTGAACGCGTCAGGACAAGTACAGATCCCGTCCATGATCATGATGATCATGCTGGCTGCTGCAGGATTTATTATCCTGTTCTGTAAAACCACTGCTGCGCAGGTAACCAAAGCCAGTTTGTTTGCTTCAGCAGGCCAGGCCACCATTGCGGTTTTCGGTGTAGTATGGATGAGCAGTACATTTATGAATCATAATGCAGAAGTAATCGAGAACACATTAGGTAGTTTGGTTAAAGCCTATCCCTGGTCATTTGCAATAGCCCTTTTCACGCTCAGTATTTTGCTGTTCAGCCAGGCAGCCACTACAAAAGCTTTGGTTCCGCTGGGGCTATCTCTTGGATTATCACCCGCATACCTGGTTGGAATTTTCCCCGCTGTTAATGGTCATTTTTTTGTTCCGGGATATCCGACACTGTTAACAGCTATTCAGTTCGACAGAACCGGAACTACCCGTATAGGAAAATATGTGCTCAACCATAGTTTTATGTTACCCGGTATTGTAACGACCGCTGCTTCAGTGATTGCAGGTCTGATTTTGCAATCCATTTTATTGTAAAATCAAAAAAGGTTATCATTGAATTAATAATTCAGATGAAAAACTTATTTGTTGTTTGAATTTTAGTGGCTATACTTGTACGTTTTGGAGTTGGAGCTAAAAAGCCTTCATTAAAACCCGGAATTGAGATATATTAAATGGAACTTGTTTAAATTTAATAAAATCTACTATTTCTTAATTAAAAAATCAAACAACAACTTTAAAACCATCAACATGAAACATTTATTTTTTTTAGTGGTATTGTGTATTTTTTTCGCAGGTTGTTCGGACTCTCCAAAAGAAAATAAAGCAGAAATTAATAAAGAAAACGAAGCTATATCTGTTGTTGAAAAGTATCTGGATGCTTCTCAAAGAAAAGACTTCGCTGCAATGGATTCAATACTGGCTGACAATTATATGAGCTATGGACCATCTTTCGCAGATTCTATCGATAAAAAATCTCAATTAAAAGACTGGGCAGTAATTTCTCAAACTTATTACGATTCTATTGAGTTTAACAATACCTCTGTGATTGGATCAACGGTTTCAAAAGGCCCTGATACAGGAGATTTTGTATCGGTTTGGTCACAGGTGAAACTTTATTATAAAGATTCCACACGGAAACCTATTACAACATATGCGAATGTTGTATACAAGATTGAAAACGGAAAAATAGTAAAGGGCAGAAGGTTCTACAATGAAGCAGATATTATGAGACAGGCAGGACATAGCCTTGTTCCTGGCCAATAATTCTGCTCGTGTTTAATTATTAAAACTGAGATGAGGTTCAGGTAATATGTTTTCAGGGATACAACTCGGTTTTGAAAGCAAATCAGCTGTACATTATAGGGTTTCTATTTTACATACGGTTCATTTCCTTACTGCAATTTCTAATAGGCGTAAGTATATAAATAAAAGCCTGGTCAATTTGGCCAGGCTTTTTATTGTGTGTCAGGCATGCATATCAGCTATAGGGTGCTCTCGAAGGAATCCCCTTCGGGAAAGTCCCGAATGAGCGTTGCGGTACGTATCATTAGCCAAGAGCAAGGGTGTCGCAGGCGACTGCGAATCTGAAG
>JAATGW010000801.1 GCA_015654495.1 Chitinophagales bacterium | reverse complement strand
TGAAATCATTAATACAGCAGGGAGAAATGATAAAGAATGATGCAGCGTCACTTATATCCGCTAACGGTTGCAAGCACCCGGGAATCACTGAAGTATTAAATAACTTGCATTATTATCTTGATGGTTATTCCGAACCTGCAGAATGGCCTTTGCCCAAAGAAATATTAACAAACAGGTACATTTTTAATGAAAAAGAAAAGTATTACCAGGATACGATCGTCGATTTTACAAGGAAGCATTATGTGGATGCGCCATCCTATTTTACGCCTGCAATAGTCTATCCCCCCGACAGCAATGCTTTTTATTCAGAAATAGTCGTTCATCATGCAAGCCAACCCAGTCCGGGTGTTGTTAGTATGACATGCCATACGTTCAATGTGTCTTTATTAGGGAATGGGAAATATATTAACGAAAAAGATCACAACAAATACAACCTGCCACCGGAAATAGAAGCTGATTACAGAAAGAATACTAGAAATTATTACTTTATTGAAGTAGTATATAACCGGTATAATAATGGAGTACTTGAACGTAAAAAAGAGAATTTCTGGCTTGACAACGGCACATTACCTTCTGCTGAGTTCCGGCAATTTTTTTCAGAGCATATTAAAGGACCTGTAAAAAAAATTGAACTTGATTATGATGTTAAGGAATAGCTGATGATTGGTGAAAAGGTATTACGGATACGTCATCATGGGCTGCCTCTTTAATATACATTTAGGCAACACGCCATTTGGCGAACACACAACATTCGGTTTTTGGCAAGCTATTGACGAGTTTTACAGGTAAACGCAAACAGGCAAATTGTAATCGCTTCAAAATCTGCCAAAAAATTATCAATGCAATTGATAGTATAAATTAAACAAAGTTGTATTTCCGCTCCTGCAATTCAATTTGAACTGGAGAACTATTATCATGAAGTAACAGACAGCAAAGCAGACCAGGAATCAGCCCTGCAAAGTCAATTACAGGAAATACAAAAGAGAATTGATAACGTAGAGGAAAAATACTATGCGCTTAGCGAAATGAGCCGAGACACCTTGGAAAAGTTCCATCAAAAATACTTAGCCGAAAAGTGCGCCGTCGCTAACTTCTTCGGGATTGGGAGGTAAGGATTTCGAACCTTTCAGAAAGCATCTATGAAGTAGTGAACCTTAGCTCGAAACTCAATACAGTGTGGGCTTCCGGAGGAATTACAATGAAAGAAGAATTTCAAAAACTCGTTTTTTCCCGCTGGAATTTTCTATAACTCTAAAAATGGAACATTTCGAACCCCTGAAGTAAATTTTATATTTCGGCTAGTCGCTTGCCAGCAAAGCGTTTCATCGGAAAATGAAACGGGGACAAATCATCTTTTTGGTGATTTGTCCCCATGTGCGGAGAGAGAGGGATTCGAACCCCCGGAAACTTGCGCTTCAACGGTTTTCAAGACCGCCGCATTCGACCGCTCTGCCATCTCTCCGGCGCAAAAATAGGACGGGAAGACTTAACTACAAAATGTTCAGGAGTTTTATCTGGAAGTCCTTGCTGGTATTGAGTTTCAGCTGAATATTGTTGCCTGGAAACGAGGGCGCTTAATCTATCTGCACAAATTTTCTTCATTCCTTATTCAACAAAACAGAAAGATTCACATGCAGTCTATCTTTAATATTTCTTAATTTTTATCTATCCGCTTAATCGATCAGCTGCACAACCCGGATTCTCCCGTTTGTTTAATTTCTGTATCATTGTGATCGAGGATTTTCGATTGTTGAACAACCCCACGATACTTAAAGAAAAGGAACTATTCGCCCGGATCGCTGATGGCGATGAACAGGCATTTAAAGAATTGTTCGATGATTATCTTCCAAAGGTTCATCGGGTTATTTATCAGGTGCTGAGGTCCGAAACTGTGGTGAAAGATATCATCCAGGAAGTATTTCTGCATCTCTGGTTGGGTAGGGATAAGCTTCCTGAAATTTCCAATCCTTCCGCCTGGATCTTTCGGATTACTTATAATCAAACATTCAGCTATCTTAAAAAACAATCTTACCGGGAAAAATCCCAGGCGCTGATCGACAAAAATCCGGATCAGAAAATATATTCACGTGAAACAGAAGAATCACTGGATCTGTCTGAAATCAACCAGATAATTCACAAAGCAATTATTGAATTACCTCTTCAAAGCCGGCGGATTTTTCAGATGAACCGGCTGGATGGTATGAAACCCGCCGAAATTGCTCAGGCACTGAATATCTCTGTTCAGGGCGTACGGAATTCTTTGACCCGGTCCGGCAAACATATCAAAGATTACCTGGCACAACATGGCATTATTATTCCTCAACTGATCATTTTTTTTTCCTTTCTGTAATATTTTTTTCAGACATGTGTATATTTTCCTGTTCCGGGATACATACAATTAGTAGGGGCAGATTAATCGAATGTTAATCCGCCATGAAGTTTACGGAAATTTAAAAAACCAACTGGTGAACAGTTCATACGAAGCAAGGACATTTTATTTGCTGGAGCAGATCAGAGAATCAAGAGCCACAGCAGCTGAACTTGAGGAGTTGATGCAGATAATGAAGGCAAATCCTGATCCTGAAATTATCGGCTATATAAAGAATTACTATGAAAGCCATAATCTTCCAGTACCCGGAATTTCATCTTCTGACGAACACTGGCAGAATGTATTGCAGAATGTAATGGCTGCAGACAAACCCCGGGAAGAGCAGACTTTTAAAATGGAAGACTACCAGAGCAAAACATCTCTACGCTACTGGTGGTGGGCTGCTGCGGCAGCAGTTATAACTGTCGGGATTGCATTCTATTTTTCAAATCAAAACAACGCTCCGCAACAAAAGCTCACAGTAGATCCGGCTTCCAGGCATGACGTGCCGGCGCCATCAGCTAACCTTGCTACCATCACTTTGGATAATGGTCAGCAGATTTATCTCGACAGCGCGGGTAATGGTACGCTTACTGCTGTAGGTAATGTGCAGATTGTAAAACTGGCGGATGGACAAATTGTATACAAAGGCGGTTCTGATAAAATAATCTACAACACATTGTCAAACCCCAGAGGTAGCCGGGTTATTGATATGACCTTGTCCGATGGTAGCCGGGTATGGTTGAATGCCGGCTCCTCTGTTTCTTATCCTGTTGCTTTTATTGGTAATGAAAGAAAAGTTTCGGTTAAAGGCGAAGCTTTTTTTGAAGTAGCTCACAATGCAGCTAAGCCGTTTATTGTATCTAAAGATGATATGCAGGTAAAAGTCCTCGGAACTCAATTCAATATAAACGCCTACGAAGATGAACCCGATATCAAAGTCACCCTGATTCAGGGTTCAGTCAGTGTGCAGGCAGACAGGCATATAAAAGAAATGGTGCTGAAGGCGGGAGAACAATCACAACTAAATAAAGTAGGGGAGCTGAAAATGATCTCCAATCCCGATATCGAGGAAACCATGGCCTGGAAAAATGACAAGTTCATTTTTACGGGTAATGATATCCGTTCGGTAATGCGGCAGCTGGAAAAATGGTATGATGTGGAAGTGGAATACCAGGGCAATGTGACTACTGAAGAGTTTGTAGGTGTGGTTCCACGGACGGCCAACGTATCTGAAATTCTGTATAAACTGGAATCGACCCATGCGGTGAGTTTCGAAGTAACGGATAAAAAAATTCTTGTAAAATAACTATGCTGAAGCGTATTTGTTGACAGCAATAAAAAACCGGAAATGCAGCGAACATTCCCGGCAGAGATTCAGCTGTTGAACAAACAAAACTGTTGACGGATCATTTATTCAAAACCAAACACTGCAAAAGTATGTATTTTCTAACATGCTGCAGGCAGCGTCATGTCATCAGAGATGACGGAAAACCAAAAAACTGGCTGCTTGCTCCCCAAATCGTGAAAGCAATGAAATTGACTTTCATCTTTCTGACTGCTGCTTTTCTTCAGATTTCTGCAAAGGGCCTTTCCCAGCAGGTGACGCTCCGGTTAAAGGATGCACCTCTGGAGAGAGTATTCCGGGAGATCGAAAAACAAACCGGTGTAGGATTTCTCTACACAAAAAAAATGCTGAGAGATGTTCCGAATGTAACCATCGATCTGAAAAATGTGTCGGTAAATGAAGCCCTGCAGTTTTGCTTCAAAGGGCGTCAGCTCAACTACAGTATTCAGAACAATACAATTATTATCACACGAAAACCGGCGCCGCCTCCTGCAGAAAACATTGCAGAGCAGGTGGATATTACCGTAAGCGGCCGGGTTACGGACGCCGAAGGAAAACCGCTTGCAGGTGCATCAGTAAATCTGAAAGGAACAGGAATTGGTACGACTACCGGCGCTGATGGAAATTTCCAGTTAAAGGTTCCGGAAAACAATGGAGTGCTGATCATATCTTTTATTGGTTTTCAAACGACTGAAATATCTGTTCCTAAAAACGGAACGGTCAGTATTAGTCTGAAACCGGCTGAAACAATCACGGATGAAATTGTACTTGTAGGTTATAGCAACAAAAGAAGAAGTGAACTTACGAGTGCAGTGACCGTTGTTTCAGAAAAAAAATTAAAGGACGTTACCACCAATGACCTGGGTGCCATGTTGCAGGGTAAGGTGGCCGGATTGCAGGTGGTACGCAGCTCAGGCGCACCTGGTGCTGCATCTGAAATAAGGCTTCGCGGTATTTCTTCAATCAATGCTTCGCAAAGTCCGCTTATCGTGGTTGATGGAATCATAGGTGGAAATTATGATCCCAATGATGTGGAAAGTGTAACGGTTCTGAAAGATGCGGGCGCAACAGCAATGTACGGCTCACAGGCGAATGCCGGAGTAATCATCGTCACAACCAAAAAAGCCAAAACCGGGCGCATCAATTTCAACGTGAAAGCGACTACAGGTTTCCGCACGCCTGATTATGGCCGCATGGAGATGATGAACGGGAGTGAACTCTACGATTATCAGAAACAATTCTATCGCGATTATAATACTGCGGCAGGAGACAATTCTTACAAGATTGAACTGCTGAAATTTACCGCAGAACGTCCGCGCTCTTTGCGTGATCAGAATTACAACTGGCTGGATGAAATATTCAGCCCCGCATTTGTACAGAACTATTTCGTGTCGTTCTCCGGAAAATCAGAGAAAACCGATTATTATGTCGGGCTCTCTTACTTCGACGAGAAAGGAACTTTCGCCAAAACAGATTACAAGCGTATTAACCTGAGGGCAAATACACAGTATCATTTC
>JAATGW010000230.1 GCA_015654495.1 Chitinophagales bacterium | reverse complement strand
CCCGGAAGCTTTATCCATATTTGACTATTCAAACTATGGTATTTATAAAGGAGTTGTGATTAATAGTCAGGATAGTACGGCCACTTTTAAACTTAACCTTTATAATGAAAGTAATGAACCCTACGGTTTATTCTATTCGAATGGAAACCTGCAGGATTCGTTAATTCGTTATTCAAAAGACAATTCCGGGGTTATGATTTTTCCTCAAAAAATTGATACTGCAAAGATTCCTTTGAATGCGGCCTTTTATAGCACCTATTTTGCTTCCTGGCGAATTGGGTTTGGTCCTATAGTCGGATTCAATACAACTGCACACGCCATTTCCTATCACATGGAAACCCAATTATATAATAATCAAACATTAAATGCGATTTTAAAAGAAAGGTCTGACAATCAGGTTTATTGTTTTGAAGGTTCTTATAGTGGCCTGGATAGTGGACGAGTTGCATTTGCAATTTCTTCAGATTCTATTGTTGGGATCAGGGCAAGTATCTGGAATCCACAATTTTTCAAAATCATGACTTCGAATGTTTCAAATAATAGTTTTACAATACACCAGATTGATGATGCCTCTGGAAATACGTTCATTTTCACAGGTCGAATTGAAAGTGATAAATGTTTCGGGACCTGGACTAAAAGCTCAAATTCGGCCGTTATTAATAATTTTACAACAACGCGTACACTCTAGAAGTCTGGGTGTGTCGCTAAGAAAAGTATTCTGCATTTGGGGATGGACATTGAAACATCGGCAATTTGCATCGCTGTACCTGGTTTGATCCGCACGTTATTATTTTCGCTTCAACTCATACCTTCAACAAAATATTTACTATCATCAATCAGTATTGCAATTAATTTGGGCGGATCGAAATGATAAGTTTCCCTGGGAAGTGAACTTTGATGATGAGTTTTTATATGATCAAATATTATTGGATAGAAATGCTGATTTCAAGTTCAGATAATCAAAAGATTTAGGCGTATTTACAACCAAACAATGGTTAAAGTAAAAGCTAGACCTCATGGGAAAGCTCGTTCATATCCACCAATCGCTTCCCAAACATATTCGCTATGCGGACTTTGACTTTTCTGTGAAAGGATATTTTGCGTATGCAGCATATCTCTCGATGTTTAACTTCCGCTGCTGCAAGATAATCCCGCCACTTCGCTGGAGAAGCCTAATACGATGGTGATTACTGAGGCCGCAGCTGCCCGGATTCCAGAGAATGACAGGGGTTTAAAAGAACATTCGTAAATTGAAAGACTACTTGTTTAAAAAATCGGTATGAAAAATTTAGGGATACTTGCCATTGCATTTCTTGCCTTTTCCTGTAGTCCTGAAGTGAGGAAGTCCTCAATTGATGAGGCAGCAACAAAAAAAGTGCTGGATCATCATTTGAAGACCTTTCAGGCGAATGACCTTGAAGGTGTGATGGCAGATTACGTTGAGGAATCCGTTCTTATCACACCCGATCGTACTTACACAGGTCTTTCGGAGATCCGGGAAAATTTTGTTGAGGCTTATAAAGCACTCCCTTCAAATGGAACAACCATGACTGTCACCAGGTCGGTGGTCAACAAGAATGTTGCTTATATAGTATGGAAAGCGATAACATCAACCCTTGAATTTAAATACGCAACTGATACCTTCATCATCGTAGATGGTAAGATAGTATCTCAGACTTATGCAGGAGATGTTGTTCCTGTAACTCAAAATAGCTCCAGGTAACTTTGAATGGAAGACAGGAATCTTAATGATTTCAAATTTGATTTTTATATAAAAAGTCGATTTAATACCATTTGATAACTTCCAGCCTAAAAACCTAAATGGGACCAGTAAAAAATAAATAAAACTTACTTTTTGGGAAAGGTCGATTCTATTAAATCTCTAATATCCATTTTGAATATTAAAGAAATTTGGTACAAAGTCTCCAAAGACGGTTGATGAGTATTAGTAACCCATTTCGATACAGTTCCTTCGGTTACACCTAATTCATCTGCCAGCCACCTGTTCGTTTTATCTCTCTCCGCAAGAACAATCCTGAGTCTGTTTAAGTTTACTTTTCCACTTTTAGCCATTGTAGGTATTGTAGGTATTCCTCAGGCAATTTATTGGCAATTCTTAGGAATGAAAACTATGGTTATTATTTAATAATTATTGGTTATTTAATAACCAGTACATATCTTTATATTCAAGTAAAATTTATGAACTTTCTTTTCCAAGATGATAGTTGATTGATCATTAAGTGCTAAAATAAATGTTATCGTAAGCTTTTTGCTTTATTCTCGGGTACCGGAAACTGCGACTTTTCATTGATGACGAGAAATGGGGTAAATCGCTCACGCGTTCTTTGGTATCTTACCAAAGAAACGTGGGCGTTCTTATTCGTCATCAGGGTGTCGCAGCCCGCGGTATCGGTAAGGACTAACCCACGTTTCTTTATTTATGGGCTAGTCCGGGTTTAACCATTTAAACATCACTCCATGGACTACCCGCTAAAAACATTTCCGCCTGATGCGCCTCTTGCCTTCAACGAAGATCAATGGGTGAAGCAGCTCTTCCTCATCAGTGATATGGCATCCTGGCTAGGGGAAGCAGAACAATCACTTTTTTATCAGCTGCCGCTGAAAAACAAAAAGCAGCTGTTGCGAAGATCCTACTATCTCTCGGCGCAGGCAGTAGCGCATATACTGGAAAAGCATTTCTATAAAATTCAACGCTATCCGCTGGCCGGCAAGTTTACCCTGCCGGTGGCAGAGATCTTTTCCCGCCTACGCTGCGCTTCGGCGGGCAGGCCCACAAACGCCAGCCCATGCCCGGCTCCGGCTACCTGCAACGCATAACCGATACCGGCCGCCATATCGGCTTCGACCGATCGGGGCAGAACACCAGCATCTTTACCGTGATCACCGATGCCGGCGGGAGGATCATTACGGCATTTCCTGGCCTGCTCACCGAAGCTTACGCTGCCTGCAAGCAGGAGCACTGCGGAATGGCAAGCGAAGGCGGAGCTGATTAAAATAGTTTATTCGCCATCTACGCTACCCTCGCGCACATAAGCATGGCGAAGACGACATGTACTGAAGATCTTTCGTATTAACAGTATTGCTTAATCTTCAATTCAACTGCTATGAGAAAAACAAAAAATCATCCCAAAAAAAACAAACCGCAGCGCAATCGCACACCGCAAATGCCCTGGCAAACCGGCGACTATGCACGCGATGCCCGTTTCAGCTTTATGCTGCCCATACCCTTTCTGCTGCTATGTAAACTCGTGAACGTTACGCCAGAACAGATCCTGCTGGACTTTATGGATAACCTCAGCTTCGGCAGCTGGAAACGCGAGGGTCGCGACGAAGCGCGGGCCCTGCTGGCAGATTATTTTATCGCGTACGGTTACGGTCAGCCGAAATTCAGTACCGATGATCTTCGCAGTATTTTCAAAGAGCTGGACGCACTGGGCATGATTTGGCCGGTGAATGCGCCAATGGAACTGATCGAGCTTACGGGTAAATGGCGGGAGGAGTTTTATACTTACTGGTTTGATAAATGGAGGAAGTGAAATTTTTGGCGTACGATAGCTGAGAATGCACCGGAAAAGGAATTTATAATAGAGTCTCCCCGGGGAACATCTACTACCGGAATTTCCGGTTTAAACCTGCCCGTTGCAGCGGAAAACCGGTACTCAACAACTGACAGAAAGGGCCGGGTTGACTCACGAACGGGCACCAAAACCTGGCACAGTTAACAAAGAAAAAGCTGCCGACTGAATCATAATTCAGGATAAAATCGAGGTTTATTTCGTAAATTCGTGACGATGTCAACCAAATCAATATATACAAAAGCCCTGGGTAAAGCAGTGGCTGAAGGCGCTAAAAAAGACAGTGTTGTAAGAACACTCCATGTTGCACCTTCCTATTCCGGAAAATGGGTGGTTGTTCCACAGAGTTCAGTTAAAGCTGTTCGGGCTTTTGCCAGTCAGAAATCTGCGATTGAATTTGCAAAAAAGTATGCCAATGCCAAATCGGCTACCGAAGTTGTGGTTTACGAAAACAGTGGCGGAGTTAAAGAGCGAATTGCTGTATAAATTTATCCCTACTGTATTTCCCTGATGGCTTTCGAAAAAAGCGTTTTTATTAATTGTCCTTTCGATGCAGATTACATCGTTTTACTTCGTCCGCTCATTTTCACTTTAGTTTATCTTGATTTTGAACCGAGGCTGTCGCAAACTAAATCTTCTTCTCAGATCCGGATCAATCTGATCAAACGGCATATAAGGGAATCGATGTTTGGTATCCATGATTTATCGAGGTGTAGACCTTTGAAAGAAGGCGAATTTCCGAGATTCAACATGCCGTATGAATTGGGTCTTGATATAGGGTGTATTGAATATGGAGGAAAGAAATTTAAACATAAAAAGATTCTGATCCTCGAAAAAGAAAAATACTACTATAAACAAGTGCTTTCCGACATTGGCGGACAGGATATAGAAAATCATAATGATGATCCGAAGATGCTGGTAAAAAAAGTACGGAACTGGTTCTCTGCTTTAAATGAATCAAAAGAAACCTATCCAGGTCCATCCGAAATCTGGATTGACTTTTTGAAATTCAGCAACGGACTGAATTTAAAATTAAAAGCTAGGGGCTACACAGAATCAGACATCAATGAAATGCCTGTTGCAGACTATATAAAGTTTGTAAACAATTGGGTTAAAGGAGATCAGAAATTGATGCAAGCTGATTAATCCTCCCCTCTTTCTCTTGCTCTTTCTCTCTTCTCTTGCCGTTTTATTTGCCTAACTATAATAAGCGTCATATATATTTGCGGTTAAATCGGAGTGATTTCAATATCTTTAGTAAAATCAATGGTATGAAAAGATTAACCCTCAATGATCCCGCAAAAATAGAAAGACAAATAGATAAGCTGATTAGCAGTGACCCGGAAGGAAGGTTTATTTTTCGACTATGCTCATTAAAGATGTTTTTAAACGACCCTGGCTTTACAACAGAAAGTCTGGGTAGGCTTATGCAAACTTCTCCCAGAACCATAGCCAACTGGATTAGGTGGATTAATGCTGAAGGAAGTATTGATATTTTGAGGGATCAGGAAAAGCCTGGAAGAAATACAATCCTTAATGAAGTCGAAATGAAACACCTTAAAGAGAAAATTCAAAAACATCCGGGAGAAGTAGGTCTTGATGCTAATCTTTGGGATGGTAAGTCGCTTTCTCATTATATAAAGAAAAAATTTGGTAAAGAGTTACAGGTAAGGCAATGTCAAAGGATTTTTAATAAGTTGGGTTTTACACTAAAGCGTGGAAGAACAATGGTTGCAAAAGGAAGTCTGAAAGATAAACAGGCTTTAAAAAAAACTTCGGGGGATTCGAAAAAAAGGGGAGTATGAAATTTATTTTGAAGATGAATGCCACTTTCAACGAAACACAACCATAGTCAGAGCGTGGTTTTTAAAGGGTACAACCCCGGAAATAAAATCACCACCCGTAAGAGAGAAGATCAGCATCATGGGAGCTATGGGCATGGACAACGGGCAACTGATGACCAGGACTGCTGATATATTCAATGCAGATAGCTTTCGGGCATTTGTCAAGTCGATTGTCAAAAAGGCAAAAACCAAAAGAAAAATCCTGCTGGTTTTAGATAATGCCAGATTTCATCATGCCATAGTTAACAGGGAATTCTTGATTTCTTTAAAAGATAAACTTAACTCATTTATCTCCTGAGATTAAACCAATCGAATCCTTCTCGAAAAAAACTAGGCGATCTGTAACCCACAACAGGTAGTTTGAATCCCTGGCCGAACAGGGAGAATGCCTGGAACATTTCTTCAGTAAATTTAAAAAGCCTGATAATGTCTTACTCAGTTTATCCGCCAATTATTAAGACGTTTATTATAATTAGGTTTTCCCGAAAACGGCATGCAAAAAGGGAATTAATTGAAGGAAAACACAGGTATTTTACACCTATTTTACTGTATTTTTCTCTCTAAATAAAATGTTCCTGGTGAGTCACGGTGAAGACCATGTATCGTAGCTTTGTTAAAATGCATAAATGTTCCAGGAACAAATAGATCTAACCGTTCCAGAGTTGTTGTGATCAAAACATAGGCAATAGGTGATAAATCTGATCATTGGGAATTTGTATATTGTGATAGCATTTGAGTGGATTGGAAGATATTTGCTGCAGAGTATTGTTCAGATCTGGATCATGTGGTTAAGCACGCAATTAAGATAGATTACCAAAAGCAATTTAACCTGAATCGCATAGGATTAAAATCCGAATGGAAGAAGCTGCCCGGCTTCTCTAAAAGTCGATCTTGACACTGACTTACCAAAACTGAAAATTAAATATGACTTCCGAAATGCAGAAAAGATTAACATAAATTCAATCAGATCCGTATTTCTTCATACCGATTTGCTTTTTGCTAAACCTTAAAAACTCCAACTTCCCAAAATGAGCCAGGCAGAATCGGAAAAACTGACATTCCTTAATCTAATCGTAATAATCCTGTCGGTATATGTCCTTATTGCCCTTATGCTCGACACCTTTATTAAGCTGCCAACCGAGATATCGCGGGTTCTTAATATTGTTGACAACCTGATTTGTTTTATTTTTCTATTTGACTTTGCAATAAGATTTCAAAGAGCGCAAAACAAACTTGTATTTCTAAAATGGGGTTGGATAGACCTTGTTTCAAGCATCCCCGCATTTGACTTTATGCGTGCCGGCAGAGCACTTAGGCTGATTCGATTAATTCGGATTTTAAGAGCTTTTCGGTCAACAAAACATCTTGTACAGTATATTTTCAAACAGAAATCTCGTGGCGCACTGACTGCAGCAATAACAATTGCAATATTGATGATCATTTTTTCGTCGATTGCCATACTGCAAGTAGAAGTTGATCCGGCAAGCAATATCAGAACTGCGGAAGATGCGTTATGGTGGTCATATACAACAATAACTACGGTTGGCTATGGAGATAAATTTCCTATTACAACAGAAGGTAGATTAATTGCAGTGGCGTTAATGACAGTAGGAGTTGGACTATTTGGAACTTTCACGGCTTTTCTAGCCTCCTGGTTCGTAGAAGAAAATAGAATTGAAGCAAGAAATGACAGGT
>JAATGW010000807.1 GCA_015654495.1 Chitinophagales bacterium | reverse complement strand
CCTGATTACAATGAGACAGAAACATCAAAACGGAAAACCAATTTCATGGCTGGTATCTTCGGCCTCATTAAGAAATGATTCGATGAACACTAAACTTGCCAGATTAGCAGCAGAAATTATCAGTAAGAAGGGTGGAAAAGTTGATTTTGCAAATATGAGCGAATTTGACTCTCCTTCGTATAATCAGGACCTGGAATCTGAAGGGTTTTATCCGGCCGGAGCTGAACAATTGCGGAAAAGTCTTTTAGCCAATGATGGGTTTATCATTGCCTCACCGGAGTATAATGGTTCAATGCCAGGAAATTTAAAAAACATAATTGACTGGGTTTCCAGGTTCCGTCCACAACCATTTAATGGGCGACATGCGCTTTTGATGTCTGCTTCTCCATCAATGGCCGGAGCTAATAAAGGTTTATGGTCGCTCCGTATGCCACTTGAACATTTGGGAGCGCGGGTTTTTCCCGATATGTTTTCGTTAGCCATGGCTCACCAGGCTTTCACTTCCGATTTCAAGCTAAACAACCCAGGCCTGGTCCGGCGCTTTGAAGATAACATAACGGATTTTATGGGATTGGTTGAAGCAGCGAAAAATTATCCATGTGTTAAAAAATCATGGATCGAATTCTTAGGTGAAACGCCCGACCCCTCCCTGGAAAAAGTAGACTATGCCTGATTGTGCGTTGATTCGATATTGCATGGATTAAGGTCAACTTACTGAAATAAATGCAGCCGGCCGGCCTATACTCAACAGTTCATTGACTCCACCAGCGTAACAAATGACACGTCGTTTTACGGATTTTACAAAGAGATTTGATATCAGGTGTTTGCCTGTTTCACCTGCAGGTAATAAACCTTCGACGGTGCCGCTGTAAGTTCTATGAAAAAGGATTATTTAACGAAATGGCGAATAACCTCAATCTCCGGTTCCTATCATCATCGTTAGCAACTTTATTCAGATACAGTTACGGGTCGACTATTTTCAGATACTGCGGTTAATCAAAGTGTGGGTCTTTGTAACTTGTCAAGGAAAGATCCCCATAGGTGTAAAAATTAAGATAAGGGAACAATTTCCTCCTACTTTTAAAATAAAATTGATTGACATATTACCATTAACATTGTCGGTTTTCGGGATCCTGTTTAGCAGTTGCACACATGAAAATAAATCATCTTCGAGGAGTATAATAAATTCAGATGATACTGTAAAAATAAGAGTTGCTAAATCCCCGGGCAGTGTGGAAGTAGCAGACTTTAATCATGATAAATTTCCTGACCTTGCTATAACAAGTGAAACCGACAGCAGTGTTACCATTCTTCTTGGCAATGGTAAGGGCGATTTTATCCCGTCAGGCAATTCGCCATTTTTTGCAGGTTCAATACCAAATGATATTTGCATTGCAGATTTCAATAAAGATGGCAACTTTGATCTGGCATTTCCCAATCACGAAAAAAAATACATCACCGTTTTGTATGGAGACGGAAAAGGAAATTTCATACAGGCAAAAAATTCACCTTTAAGGACAGAAGGGATACCGCATGTTCATGGCATCGCATCGGGAGATTTTAATAATGATGGTTGGCCTGACCTTGTTACTGACAGTTGGGGTAAGGACCAGGTGGAAGTTCTTTTTGGCGACAACACAAATTTATTCACGAAGCAACACGGGTTTTTCGGAGTTGGCAAGCGCCCCTACCAACGACTACGTGCAGCCGACTTAAATGGTGACGGTATAACAGATATCGTTACAACAAATACAGAAGGCAACAATCTTACTGTTCTTCTTGCTGACGGCCAGGGCGGATTTAAGGAAGCAGCTGGCTCGCCTTTTGCATGTGGGGACAATCCATTCGGCCTTGCTATTGGTGATCTAAATGCTGACAGTAAACCTGACCTTGCTATTATAAATTCTCCGGGCAGCATGGCCGAGGGAAAAGGCAAAGACGGAATGACTATTTTAATCAACGGCGGGGCTGGCAAGTTTACAATGCTAAAAGGTTCGCCATTTCAGGCCGGACAAAATCCGAATCGTATTGCAACCGGTGATGTAAATGGTGACGGATTAACCGACATCGTAAGTTCCGATTATGAAGGCAACAAAATTTTCCTTTTCATTATGGACAAAAATGGAAGCACATTATCACAATCAGTTATTACAGTTGGTAACCATCCAAAAGGTGTCACTATTGCCGATTTAAACGGAGACAGAAAGGGAGACATTGTAGTTTGTAATAATGCAGACAATAATATCTCAATAATCCGGAGTAAATAACAGAGACGATCGCAGTATGAATTGCATGCATCGTATTGTCGCAATGGGGCTGACGGAGCTAATTGAATATTTGTGCTTCTATGAAACTCTAGAATTCTTTACAAAATTCGGCAGTACCACCACTTTTCAACTTGCTAAAGTCCAGTTTTAAGGGCAACCATAACTACAGTTTTCGTAACTTTGCGATATGTTTTACAGACGAAAAATCATATTAGCTCTCCTGCAAACTTTTGAAGGCAGTTTGCCAAAAATTTCCTTGCAAAAGCTTCTTTTTTTGTTTGCAAACAGACAAACCAAACCTGATTATGATTTTGTACCTTATCTGTATGGCTGTTATTCATTTTCCGCAAATGCTGACCTCAATTCAATGGTTGGTCATGGTCAATTATCAGAAGACAAAGCCAGTTTCACAAAAATCGGCACGGTTGACTTTATAAAAATGCTAAATGAAAAAGACAAAAAAATCTTAGTTGAGATTAAAAATACCTACGGTAAGTTGACCACAAACTCATTAATGAAGTTGACCTATTTGAACTACCAGTATTATGCCATCAACAGCGTAAAAGCAAAAGAAATTTTAGATGATGACCAATACGTCAGGGTTTTAAATGCAAAACCAATCAACAAAAACACAATTCTATATACAATTGGTTACGAAGGAATTTCCTTAGAAGAATATTTAAACCGTTTGGTTAAAAATGATGTGAAAGTTTTAATAGATGTTAGAAAAAATGCTATAAGCATGAAGTTTGGGTTTTCAAAAACACAATTGAAGACTTTTTGTGCCAGCTTAAACATCGAATATTTACACATACCGGAAGTTGGTATTCAATCCGAACAAAGACAAGAATTAAAAACACAAACAGACTACGACATTCTTTTTGACATCTACAAAAAGAAAAATTTAAAGAAAACAAATAGTCAGCAACAACAAATTCTAAATTTATTAAAAGACAAAAAAAGAATCGCATTAACTTGTTTTGAAGCGAACATTTGCCAGTGTCATAGAAAACATTTAGCGGAAGCAATTGTAGCACTATCTAAATGGAATTTTGAATTGATACATATTTAGTTTATGGCGTTGACAAGAGTGCTGGTTGCTGTTAAAACATACCCTACTCTTTCAAGCAAGTATGACGAACTTGTATGCACCGCAGGTTTTCTTGAAGATGGAAGCTGGATAAGAATTTACCCAATTCCATTTCGAAAACTAGAATACGATAAACAATACAGCAAATACGATTGGATTGAAGTTGACCTTGAAAAGAATAACTCAGATTTTCGTTTTGAAAGCCATAAACCAAAATCAATTGAAACAGCATTTAACATCGCTGAACATTTAGGTACAGAAGATAGCTGGAGACTTAGAAAGGAAGTTGTCCTCAAAAATGTTCATACCAACATGACCGAACTTGTTGCTCAGGCAAAAGACCCTACGAAATATACTTCACTCGCTGTTTTTAAGCCTAAAGAAATTTTGGATTTCAAAATTGAGAAAGTTGATAGGGTATGAGACAAGAAGAAACTTGACGCACTCAAAGCCAAGGCCCAGCAATTAAATCTTTTCCAAAATTCTGATAACCCTTTTGAAGTAGTGCAAAAACTCCCTTATAAATTTTCGTACAAATTTACAAGTGACGACGGTATAGAAAGGACTATGATGATTGAAGATTGGGAAATAGGTCAGTTGTATTGGAACTGTTTAAAAAGACACGAAGGAGACGAGGCGAAAGCCTGCGTAGATGTTAAGAAGAAATATTTTGACGACTTTGCCAAGACTAAAGACTTGTATTTGTTTTTGGGAACTACAAGGGAGTTTCATTTAATCGCACCAAATCCATTTGTAATTATCGGTACATTTCATTCAAAGAAAATTGTACAGCCATCATTATTCTGACAATGTAGAGAAGCACTCCGGGATGGCACAGCAGGCAACATTGGGTTTGCTGTTATGCTGGTAAACGAATATTTCCTTTTCTTTTGTTTGCTAACATGTAGCAGTTCGAGCTGGTCGAATTCTATCGGACATTTTGTACTTTTCTTCATCATCAGCAACTCAATTGGTCTTCAGCCCTTTTAGCTTACCTGCAACTTTACACGGGGGTGGATAATTATATTAATTTCTGACTTCTGAAAACTACATTGTAGCAATCAATGCAGTAAATGATAATTCCGAAAGCCTTTTTCGGACTCGCACCTATTATTTGAAAAAGTCAGATCAAAAAGTTCATCAAAACAGGTGACTGATTTTGTATCTTGTCGAAAAAAGAAGCTACTATGAATTTAAAATTTCCAGCTGCCGTGCCGGAGATTCCGGTCAGCGATTTAAAGGCGGCTCTTGACTATTACGAGAGCAATCTGGGTTTCAATGTAGACTGGGGAAGAGGGGAAGGAAATATCGCGGGTATTTCGAAAGGAGATTGCAGAATGTTTCTTACGGACGAATTCTTTTGGGGACATTATCGCAATTCTCCTCCTGTGATGGTGTGGTTGAATCTGGATAGCAAAGAAGAGGTCAACGGGTTGTATAAGGCATGGAGTGCGAGCCAGGCTAAGATTGTTTCACCGCCAGAGTCAAAACCATGGAAGTTATACGAGTTCACCGTCGCGGACCCTGACGGCAACCTGTTCCGGATCTTTTATGATTTTTCCCGTGATGAAGGAGAAATTAATTCCTGAGGTGATTTTACTGGTCTTCGGCTCCTGGCTAAGCGAATAACGAATGTACTCATATCGTCAATGGGTATCGGTTATCAGCGATATTTAAGGCTTCCGGCATTGCCAACCTTGGCCAAAACACCTCCGAGGTTTAGTTCTCCTTCGTGAAAACCCTCTCCCCACCCTCCCGTTTTATCGTCATTTTGTTGTTCGCTGCGTCGAATTCAATAACGATGCCCGTAGCAGTACCGTTATCGATCTTAAATTTATCCTGCGCTGTCGCTTCGAGGGGGGTAGCGGTTTGCGCCCCGGGCGGTCGCGCATAAAGTGTGGTGCCTTCTCTCGTGATCGTAAATTTATTGGGACCCCCGTTCATCGAATAAACTCCGACATACTTGTCCAGCAGTTCCGGACTGACGGCAATGGATTCGAAAGTGGGAATCTGAAAAGGCTTGTTGTAATAAATATCGACAACACCGTTTACTATATCTTTCACGGGGTATACCTTGGCGTTAGTAGTATAGGCCACGGCCAGTTTTTCTTCCGGCAGGTACATCAGCCACGCTCCGTAATTATCGGCGCCGCCCGTGTGTCCGTAAAAGGTTTTGCCGCCTACCTCGAATGTCACCATTCCTGACCCTTCGCCATCCCTCATGGTTTTCATCAGTTCGAGGCTTTCCTTTGACACGATCTTATCGTCAAAAAGCGACTTGATGAATGTAGCCAGGTCGTTTGGTGTTGAAATAATCGCCCCCGCGCCGAAGAGGATGCTTGGATGGGTTTCAGGTACCTGCTTCCAGTCGCCACCAGGGAGTATAAAATAGGTAATACTTTCATTCCTGTTCACGTCAATATTTCCGGTCGCGGTGTAAGTATCCCTGAGACCGATTTTTCTGGCGATTTTTTCCTGCAGGGCTGCCTCATAAGATTTGCCGGTTAATTTTTCAATGATAAGACCCAAAATGAAATAGCCGGAGTTGCTGTAACCAGACTTTGTATCCGGCTCGAAATCGGGCCTGGCTTTCACGATGAGGGCGAGGTGTTCTTCCCTGGTCAACGGAGTCGTATTTACGTTTCCCTGTGCATTCTGCTGGCGGCCTACGTTAGGGATACCGCTTCGATGCGAGAGTATTTGCGCGATAGTAATTTTATTGGCGTTCGGCACCTCCGGCAGGAATTTGCCGAGCGTATCGGTCAGCTTCAATTTTCCTTCATCGACGAGCTGCAGAATCATCGCGGCTGTGAACATTTTGGTGATGGAGCCTATCCGGAATCTGTTTGCCACGGTCAAAGGCTTCTTTACAGTGTCGGTAATCTGACTGTAGCCGATGGCGCGGCTGTAAAGAACCTTGCCATCTTTTACGATGACGAGACTACCCATCGCTTTATTTTTTTCAGCAAGCCGGTCAAAAAACTGATCGAGTTTGGCTTTGTCCGGCGTTTGTGCATATGCTGTAGTTAACAGTGTAAGCATCATTATTGCCCCTAATAATATTTTAACCTTCATAGTCCTGATTTTTCCTGATAAAGTATAAATTAAAAGTACTTTGTGGTGCAAAGTAAATTAAGTACTTTGTATTTCAAAGTGTGTTTTGAAAAAAGTTTGAAAAAATATTTCTACTTAGGGTCTGCTGTTTAAGACCTCGGAGGTATTAAACCCCGGAGGTATTTTTGCCAGGGTTGGCTTTCCAGCCACAAAATTTTCTTTCCGGAAACCTAACCCTACATCGATACAACCGCTTTTCATCAAAATTTTAAAACCAGGTGCACGGGTTTCAGATCATTTGATTAAAAAGTCTTGCATGAAAAAACACAACTCTGTTATAGAAGCCGGACTCAACCTGAATTCTGTATAAAACAGCAGGCCCTACTTAGGGCTTGCTGATTAAGAGTGGAGTAGGCAATGATCAGCTCCGAAGGAGCTTCCTGTTTGTAGTATGGATAGCAAATTATGGCCATATTCAACGCTCCGCCAGGAGCGTCCTGTGCAGGTCAGTTGTTCCGGAATAAAATAGAGTGACCGGCAATTTTTGTCCTTGTTCCTTCGTGAAAATGGGAACAAATTTCATTTTACAGGACGCTCTTGTCGAAGCGAGCAATCCGTTTGTCTG
>JAATGW010000468.1 GCA_015654495.1 Chitinophagales bacterium | reverse complement strand
CTTCCGGTTTGCAATACGTCCATATTCTGTACATATGCGGAAAGACTTATCGTCAAAACAAAAACAAACAATACAAATCTTTTCATCGGGATCAAATGATTAAACAGGTAGCTGAATAGTCGCAGTGGTGCCTGTTTCTTCCTGTGATGAAATCTGTAAAATTCCTCCATGGCCTTTGGTGATGATATCATAACTCAGACTTAGTCCCAGACCCGTACCCTGCCCCGTTGGTTTGGTAGTAAAAAAGGGTTGGAATATTTTTTCGAGTATCCGTTCAGGTATGCCGTTTCCATTATCTGAAATTTTTATGGAAAGATAAGCACCATCTCTGCTGGTACGAATTTCTACGATAGGTTCATATAGATCTTTTTGCAGTTTTGTTTTTTCATCCACCGATGCTGCTAAGTTTGCATTGGCATAACCTTCGTTGTTCTTTTTCGCAGCTTTGGTGGACACAGCGTAAAAGGCATTGTTCAACAGGTTTAATAATACGCGACCGATATCCTGCGCAACCATGGGTACAGTTCCGGCTTCCGGATCCAGATCGAAGTCAAGCCTCGTATTAAAATCTTTTTGTCTTGCACGATAGCCATGAAAGCTCAAACGCACATATTCATCTACAAGCTTATTGACATCAATCATCTCTTTCTGTCCGCTACTGCTTCGGGAATGCTGCAGCATACTTTTCACAATCCCATCCGCACGTTTGCCGTGATGATTGATTTTTTCTTCATTGTCTTTCAGATTTTCAGCAATCAGTGATGCCTCATTCAGATCACCCTTTTTCAATTCTTCCCGGAGCTCTCCGATCAGTTCTGTATTTACTTCTGAGAAATTATTGATGAAGTTGAGCGGATTCTGGATCTCATGCGCAATGCCGGCAGTGAGTTCACCGAGTGATGCCATTTTCTCTGACTGGATCAATTGTGCCTGCGTCGACTTTAATTCGTTCAATGACTGGTTAAGTGCAGAAGTTCTTTCTGTCACCATATTTTCCAGCTTTTGATTTTGTGATGACAGTATTTCCTGTTTTTCCTTTTCCACCGCCAGGTTTTTTTCTGATAAAGTAGCTACTTCCTCCAGTTTTTGTTTCAGGTCTTTGCTGGTTCTGGCAAAATCGTATGCCAGAAATATCGATACCGCTGCCGGCGGCGCCAGTATATACAAAAGGAAAAAGAAAGAATAAAGATTGAAAGATGCATTAAGGAGGTGATCCATGGGCTTGCCAATTGCATTCGTCAGAAAAACAAAAAAACCGAGTATCGCAATTGAAAATCCAAAAGTCAGGATACGGGCTTCCCGCAATTTTCTCTTCCAGGCTATTATGGAGAGAATAATGATCAGCAAATAAATCAGAAAAGAATTATTTCCCATGAACAGCTCAAATCCTTTTTTGTACCACAGCGACCCGATAACCAGATTGAAGCAACTAACGGAGGCAATTATCCATATCAATGTTTTCCTGCGGATGTTCAGGTAATACTGGATCGAAATAAACAACAGGAGCTCACCTGTGAAATACAGAACGCTGACCAGAACACCTGATTGAAATTTCTGATCTGGCATTGCGCCATAGTAGTAAAAGCTATGAAGCAAACCGGCAAGCGTAGTGAATAACATTGCCAGCGAAAAATGGAGGTTTGCTTTTTGCTTCGGGTACATGATAAAAAAAGCCATATGCAGAACAAATGCCATGAATAAGATGCCCTGCATGAACAGGTCCAGCCAAGGTCGCATATAGATACCCCGGTATTTCTCCGCAGCTTTTTTTTCTTCCATGACCATTGCACTTACTATGGGGTTGGTTACTCCATAATAAGTGAGGTACTTAATATCCGGCTGAATGGCAAAACGGATTGCAAGCAGCTGGATGCTATCTGATGAAAAAGGCAACTGAACAGGCTCCCAACGGGGATCAACAGCTTTGATTTTTTGCGGGTCTGCAGAAATGGTACCATATGTGCTGAGCAGTTTTCCATTCAGGTAAATTTCAGATGCAACCGACTGCCGGATCATCAGCACGAACTGTTTCCCCTGCGCATCCTCAGCCAGCCTTAAGCGTAATCTCATCCAGCCGATACCCTTATCCACCCCGGCTGGCAGGGAATCATGGATGTCGCTTGCAGGTCTTACTGGCATCCAGCCACGCTCATCGAAGTTTTGCAAGCTGGCATCGGGATGATCGCCCATCTGATAACGCCACCCTTCATTCAATAAAATAAATGATCCACGAGGATCCTGAAAGAGAAACACTTCCTGTGTGAGGCCGGCAAACGGAATTAAAAAGAAGATGATAAATCCTTTGAAACGCATAGATCCTGGTATCAAATATTATAGTGTGTTAATCATTTCAGAATTTCCCGAAGCGAACTCACAAGGGGGAGTACAGAGGGCGGAAATACAAAACTCAAGGATTTAATTTATTTCAAAATGTGGAATTAAAAAAGTTTTGTTTTTATAAAGGCTAACGTATAGCGATCAACGCACAACCCCAGACTGTTTACATACCGGGGTAGATTTTTTTGCGAAACCTGCGCGGCGATTTTTCTTGCTGAATTTGTGGTTCAATCAAAAACAAGTTCTGGAATGCATGATTTAAAATAGCGAAGTACTCTTTCTTTAACCTCAAACTGCACAATATGAAGACGCCAGGAACGCAAAAAACAGCCTTCACAGGATTTTAGACAATCTGACGTTCAGGAGGCAATATTTAACGCCGGGCCGATCATTAATTGCCATAACAATACAATGCATGATGTCCCTACAGTTTTTTTGAATAAATTCGTTGCCATTTAACCAACCATTACCGCATTTTCCATCATACATTTTTTATCATGTCAAAATCATATCCTATTTTTCGTACCTGGCCTGTATTCACTGTTTCTGTTACTGTTTTCTGTTTCTTGTTACTCAACTCCTGCTCTTCAAACAAAACCGAACCCACAGATCTGCGCATCAAAACCGTAGATTCTACCAAAAACGCAGCGCTCGTGTCAGCAGTTGAAAGCCTGGTGAAACCTGTACTCGATTCAGGACTAACCATGAAACTCTGGGCCACGGACTCACTGGTGATTTCACCAATCGCGATCGACATCGATGATATAGGGCGATTATATTACACGACCACTAACCGGCAGAAGAATTCTGAATTTGATATCCGCAGTCACCGGGATTGGGAACTGGAGTCGATTGCCCTGCAGACCATCGAAGACAAACGTGCCTTTCTGCACAAAACATTATCTCCCGAAAACAGCAGCAAAAATCAATGGCTCGCTGATCTGAATGGTGACAGCTCACACGATTGGCGTGATATGACTCTTGAAAAGGAAAATGTGTATCGCCTTGAAGATGCGGATGGTGACGGCATCGCTGATAAATCACAACTGGTAGTTGACGATTTCAATGATGAAGTAACTGATGTAGCTGGTGGTTTACTGAGCGAAGGAGAAGACCTGTACGTTGCCGTTGGTCCGGACCTTTGGAAGTTGCGGGATAAAAACGGTGATGGTATTGCGGATGAAAAAACTTCATTATCGCATGGCTATGGCATTCATATTGGTTTTAGTGGTCACGGGATGTCGGGCGTGGAGATGGGGCCAGATGGACGTATCTACTGGCAGATCGGTGATATCGGTTTTAATGGTGTTGACAAAACCGGAAAGAAATGGGAATATCCAAACAGTGGTGTGATTGCGCGTTCAAATCCGGATGGCAGCGATTTTGAAATCTTTGCATCCGGAATCCGGAATACACATGAATTTGTTTTTGACGAATATGCTAACCTGATCAGCGAAGACAATGACGGCGACCATGCAGGCGAAAGGGAGCGACTGGTATATATCGTGAATGGTTCCGATCAGGGTTGGCGTAGCAACTGGCAGTACGGAAAATACCGGGATCCGAAAAACAATAGTTACAAAGTGTGGATGGATGAAAAAATGTACCTGCCGCGATGGGAAGGTCAGGCTGCATATATTGTTCCACCCATCAGCAATTTCGTAAGTGGCCCTACCGGAATGTTGTATAATCCGGGAACGGCTTTAGGTCCGAAATACGACAAGACTTTTTTTATCGTGGAGTTTGTAGGGAGTCCGTCAGCATCAGCAATCCATAGTTTCAAACTGAATCCGGCAGGTGCGGGTTTTTCTCTTGGGTCAACGAAAAAAATCCTGAGTGGGGTATTGCCTACGGGTATTGATTTCGGACCAGATGGAGCGATGTATGTGGCAGACTGGATCGAT
>JAATGW010000424.1 GCA_015654495.1 Chitinophagales bacterium | reverse complement strand
TTTGTTGTTTGATTTTACTGAAAGATTGATCCCTCTGATAGACCGTTTTGAACCTCGTTTTTTTGAACTGACTGTAGCGATGGCTTTTTGCTGGTTCGCAGAACAAAAGGTAGATATTGCTGTAATTGAAACGGGTTTAGGTGGCCGGCTGGATAGTACGAATATCATTTTACCGGAACTTAGCATCATAACAAATATTGGCTGGGATCATGCTAATATTCTCGGAGACAGTCTTGAAAAAATTGCCTCTGAAAAAGCAGGAATAATAAAAGAACAGGTACCCGTAATAGTTGGGGAAACTGATAAACGAACAGAAAATATTTTCAGAACCAGGGCCGGTGAAATGTCAGCTCCGCTAATTTTTGCAGATCGGACATTGTTAGTGACCGACTGGAACTATTCCCAAAATCACCTTATTGTTACTGTTGAAGAAGAACATGCGCACGAACGAAAGAGTTGGGAACTGGACCTTAACGGATATTACCAGACAAAAAATCTATTATCTGTTTTATCCGCTATCCCTATTCTCAATGCGAGGGGAATCAACATATCAAAAGAGCATGTGTTCTCTGGTTTAAAACAGGTGAAAAAAAATACCGGATTTCGTGGTCGCTGGGAAAAAATTCATTCCAGGCCGGATATCATACTCGATGTTGCACATAATGAAGATGGAATCAGGCAGGTAGTAGAACAACTGGAAATGATGGAGGTTTCAGATCTGCATATTGTTTTAGGCATGGTAAAGGACAAGGACACTGAACGTGTGCTTCGTGCACTTCCAAAAACAGCCCTGTATTATTTTGCAAAAGCCCAAATACCCAGAGCTTTGCCTGAGCATGAACTTCAGCTGCAGGCAAAATTATTTGGTCTTGAAGGAAATACATTTCCCGATGTAAATACTGCAATAGCATCTGCAGTCAATCATTCAAAATCCGGAAGTACAATACTGGTATGCGGAAGTATCTTTTTAGTAGGAGAAGTGGAGATTGCTAAACTGGCTGTCCTGCATTTATAAATTAGTAACTGATCATCCCCAGTTTATTCAAAGCATAAAACAGAGCGGTCACATGCATGCTTTGAAGGATCTCATTTTTTCTAAGCAACTCTTTTACTTCTTCAGATGAAAATAAAACTACCTCTATATCTTCATTGTCGTCAAAATGCTGACCAGAGGTTTTTACACCTCCTGTAGCCAGAAAAAAATGCATATAGTTATTATGTGTTGATGGGTTTGCGGAGGTTTTTCCGAGGTATTCAATTTTTTCAAAACTATAACCTGTTTCTTCTTTTATCTCCCTTTCAATCGCATCATTCAGACTTGCATCTGTATCATCAACGCAACCGCCCGGAATTTCATACATAGTTAAACCGATTGCATGACGGTATTGTTTTTCAAAAATGAATTGTCCTTCTTTTGTAATTGCTACAGCTGTCACCCAGGTAGGAAACTCATAAACATAATAAGGAGAAACTATTTTACCATCAGGTCGCTCACAGGTATCTTTTCTGACAGTAAACCATAGATCTTTAAAAAGATATTCTGACTGAAGAGTTTTCCATTCCATTATTCCTGATATTTTTTCTTTGACTGCCAGAAATAGCTGGGAGCTTTTAAAATTATTCAATCAAAATAAACTTCGGTTTTGGCAAAAGCGGGGCACTTACTTCATCCCACTGACTACTTATCACTTACTTCGTCCTTCAGACTTCGGCCTTCGACCTTCCCTTACCATCCCATTCTTTCACGCAATTTATTGATATGCGCCGTGTGGTGCCGGCCATGCCAGGCGTATTGGGTGAACAGGTACCAGACAGTCATTGTTTTTTTACTTTCAGGATGGAAAACGGACCTTTCCCATTCTTCACCTTGAATATTACTCACGATCACATACCAACGCTGATGCAAAGCATGTAAAAGCGTAAGACTAACATTGATAGGAACCTCATCAACATCCCGCATTTTTGCCCAGCTCACTTCGTCATAAGGCTTGATTGTGGGATTGTCCTCCGTGAGGCCAAGTTTGATTCTCGTGTAGCCGTTCATGTGACTGTCGGCAACATGATGTACAACCTGCTTCAGGTTCCAGCCGCCATCCCTGTAAGGCGTCAGTAGCTGATGCTCGTCCAGGTTCAGTACCGCAGCTTCGAGTGCCTGAGGCAGAAATTTAATATCAAGAAGGCAACTCTCTTTGAGCTTCTCGCTGTATGGAGCTAATGCGAACTGATCGATCGGATAACGCAGGTCGACGGCTTCGTACATGTTTATTGATTTACGATTTCTATGAGTTCCACATCGAAAATTAATGCTGCTCCGCCTGGAATTTCACCACTTCCCTGCTCCCGATATCCCAGCTGATAAGGAATATATAGTTTGTAGCGGGATCCTACCGTCATCAACTGGATGCCTTCAGTCCAACCGCCAATCACCTCATTTAATAAAGTAACATAAGGTTGACCACCACCGTCGCGAGAACTCTGAAATTTCTGACCATTAATGAAGGAGCCTATATAGTGTACCTTAACCCTGCTTGTCTCTACAGGTCGCGGCCCGCTTCCTTCAGTTATTACTTCATATTGAAGACCGCTTGCAGTTTGTTTCACTCCCGGGCGCTTCGCATTTTCAGCAAGAAATTTAATACCCTCGTCAATTGTTGGCTGAATTTTTATCTTTGTCATTCTGCTCAATTCCCTCCTGATAAGCATGTCAGCCTGTTCAGGCGACATCATAGGTTTATTCTTAAGCATATCCTCAAATCCTTTTCCCAGCATCTGAGCATTAATTTCGGTAATGCCCTGCATTTTGAAAAAATTACCATCAAGCATACCGATTGCGTAACTGCAGCTATCCAGCGTAGTTTTCAATACAGGCGCGGATGCAGCAGTAGTTGTTGCCGGTTTTTTTGCGGCTACCGGCTTTGTTGCTGGTTTGGTGGTTTGCGAGAATACAGATAAAGAAACAATGGCGAAAAATGAAAGCACTAAGGTTTTTTTCATAAATGATTTTTAGTTTCAGATATTGGATAACAGCTACCTTTTCCGGCAAACACCTATCCTTTTCAAAATTGATTGCGAAAATAAGAAATCTCAATTTTACGGCTCTGCTCTATTGCGGGATTTATTGATTTAGAGGATTATTTAAGGTTTAGTATCATACTTATGTCGGCAGTTTCAAAAGGTGCATCCTTTACCTCGCGATGTTTGAAACCATATTTTTCGTATAGGTTGATGGCTTCTTTCAGGTTATGATTTGAAAAAAGGCTGATATGATCAGCGCCGAGGGATCTTGCCTGGCCGATGCATTTTTCCAATAATATTTTACTGATCCCGCGGCCTCTGGCTTCTTTTGCAACTGTCATTTTCGCGAGTTCGAAACCATGTTCACCCTCTTTCATAATGGCAGCAGTACCTACCACGATATCGTTTTCGACGGCGATAAAAATTGCTCCGCCTCTGTCGATGATTGTTCCTCTCGGATCGTTCAGGATCATAAGATCGTGACTTTCAACAAGACCAAACTGACTAAGCCAGCTCAGGTTTAATTCCCTGAACGCAGTTCTGTATTCATCTGAATATTCTTTAATCTCAACCATCCGTTCCTTTTTTCCTGATAATTAACAATCCACGGTGTTCCATCTACCATCTACAGCCTATTTCCCTGCTTCCTGCCCGTACCTACGGCACTCGCTTCAACTTTACCCTTTTTACGCCGGGTAAAAACCCGGCGCTATTGATTTCACCGGGCATACGGCGTTGAAAAAAATCAAAATATTGAAAACCCTAACGCTCTTTTTTAATCACCTTACTTCTTTTTCTAAAAGCAGAAGCAATGAAATTTATTCAGGCCTCGATCACATACAACTTCAATTTCCTTTCGAGAAAGCAGACAGGAATTTTATCTTTTCCATCTCTTCGATTAAAGGCCCTTTTTACTATCAACTATCCCCTGGCTGTTCTTTTTGCCTTTTGCCTCTTGCCTTTTTCTTCTTCCTACTTCGTACTTGTAAATGCTTCCAGCTCCTCCATCATTCCTTTACTACCAATAAACAAAGTGCTGCGTTGATGCAATTCTGTCGGCACAATGTCCAGGATTCTGGTTTTACCGTTGGTGGCCTTACCACCGGCGACTTCAACGATAAAAGCAAAGG
>JAATGW010000510.1 GCA_015654495.1 Chitinophagales bacterium | reverse complement strand
TATCTGTTGCATCGGCATTATTTGCCTTATAAGTGATTGCCTTTCATACTTAAATTGTGATTCTTGAACGGCCATATCTGCCTGCGCCAATCTCACCTTACTACGGTACGCACTTATACCAAACAAGGGGAAAACAGCCGAGACTGAAAATCCCGAAAAGGGATCATTGGCTCCCCATAAGCGTTGGGTGAAAAACCTGCCGGAAAATTCCGGTTTATTTTCATTCCGCGCGACTTTTATACCGGCATTCGCGATATTGATGTTTTGTGACTGAAGTGCCAGAACAGGATGGAGACTATCGTTTGAAAACTGCGGTACAGCTAATTTTTCCAGTGGCTCTATTTCCGGCAATAGCAGATCATTTGTATTTAACAACTGCTGAAATGACTGTTGCTGAATCACGATTTCTTTATCAATCTGCCGAATCATTGCGCGCAGTTCTTTTAAACGCACATTGGCAGAAATACTGTCCATTCCCGGACTTTCTCCTGTTTTAACTTTTAGTATTGCTGCTTCATACAGGGACTGATAAATACTATCCAGATGGAAATACAATTTTTGCTTATCCTGAAGGTACCAGAGCTGATAATAAACCATTCTTGTATCTCTTTTTACCCCGGCATCGATCACAGCACCATTGGCTTTGTAGTATTTCAACTGTTCCCCGTAAAGATTCTTTTTAGCCTTATACAATCCCGGCCACGAAATACTCTGAGACAAACCGATCTTTAGTATTCCTGTTTTGTCGCTGGGCCTTGAATCTTCATTTTCTGCGAATATGCCTGTCTTGGGAAGCGCCCCGGATGAACTAAGTTGTGCATTTCCTTTATTGATCTGTTGTTGATTTACTTCATACATCAGATTGCTTTTGGTCAAAGCGACAGCCTCTTTAATGCTGATTCTTTTTATGGCAGGTTCCTGTGCATTTGCGTCATCGCATAAAGCAAGAAGGACAAAACCACCGATCAAACTAATAACAGGCTTCATGCTGTATATTTTCTTTTTTGAAAAGATGATATATAAACAGGGAAGTACAATCAATGTGAGGATGGTGGCAGTAATTAACCCACCTATCACTACTGTGGCCAGTGGACGTTGTACTTCTGCTCCAGCACCACTACTCAACGCCATCGGCAAAAAACCAAGTGCTGCTACTGCCGCAGTCATTAATACTGGTCTCAGGCGGATTTTAGTTCCTTCCAGAACTCTCTGCTCTTCATCATGCATACCTTCTTTTTTCAGGTGATTAAATGTGCCGATCAAAACGATTCCATTTAAAACAGCCACTCCGAATAATGCTATGAAACCTACACCTGCTGATATGCTAAATGGCATTCCTCTCAGCAACAATGCAAAAACACCACCGATGGCGCTCATCGGGATCGCCGTAAATATCAGAGTGGCGTTTCTGAAAGAATGGAAAGTCAGATAAAGTAAAAAGAATATCAGCATGAGTGCAATTGGTACAACGATCAACAAACGTGCGGAAGCTTTTTGTAAATTCTCAAATGTGCCGCCATAGGTGAAATAATATCCTACCGGGAGCTTAACTTTATCATTGAGTATTTTCTGGACTTCTTCCACCACACTCTCCACATCTCTGTTATTCACATTGAAACTAATATATACCCTGCGTTTGCCCGCTTCACGACTGATTTGAGCCGGACCTGTTTTGAAGGAAATAGTTGCAACCTGCGAAAGCGGAATCTGGTTGCCATCTTTCATTGGTATATATAAATTGCTGACATCTTCAAGAGAAGTCCGGTGACTACTGTCGAGTCGTAATACCAGATCAAAGCGCCGCTCATTTTCAAAAACGGAGCCAGCCTTTTCACCTGCAAAGGCTGCACTGATTACATGGTTTACGTCCTCGATATTTAACCCATAACCTGCAAGTCTGGCCCGGTCGTATTCGATTGTAATCTGAGGCAATCCATCAATCCTTTCAACAATGGGTTGTGATATTCCTTTAATTGGTCGTATTGCGCCTGCCACCTTATCTGCGTACTTAGCCAGGCTATCCAGATTTTCACCAAAAATTTTTATGGCAACATCCTGCCTTATCCCTGTCATCATCTCATTAAAACGCATTTGAATGGGCTGGCTGGGTTCCGCAATCACACCGGGTATTGAAGAAAGTTTTTCTCCCATCAGGTCGGCCAGCTCGTAAAAATCGTCAGTTGTTTTCCAATCCTTTTTATCCTTTAATATTACCAGCAAATCGCTCGCTTCCGGAGGCATCGGGTCTGTAGCAATATCCGCAGCACCAGTTTTTCCCACCACCATTTTTACTTCAGGAAACTTTAAAAGCATTCTTTGAGCCAGCATTACCGTTTCTGTAGTTTGTGATAAAGATGAGCCCTGGGGTAATACGAATTCTATAGCATAATCTCCTTCTTCCAATGTTGGAATAAATTCACCACCGAGATTTTTGAAAACAAGGAGAGATATTACCACTAACACAATTGACATTCCTGCAATCAGATATTTTAACCTTATTGCCCCCTTTAATACAGGATCATACAACCGTTGAAAAAAGTCCATCATCCGATCAGAAAAGGATTTTCTGTGACTTATATTCTTCGGAAGAAACAAGGCACACATCATAGGGATGTAAGTCAGCGATAAAATCAAGGCACCGAGTATCGCGAAACCTACGGTTTGAGCCATTGGTCTGAACATTTTGCCCTCAATGCCTGTAAGTGTGAGAATCGGAATGTAAACGATGAGTATGATTATTTCTCCAAAGGCAGCACTGCTCCTTATTACCGAGGCTGAGTTGAACACTTCTTCATCCATTTGCTTTTGGGTAAAAGGCATTGTTGTTTTCCGGAGTCGCAAATGGTGCAATGTGGCTTCCACAATTATTACGGCACCATCCACAATTAACCCGAAATCAATTGCTCCAAGGCTCATCAGGTTCGCGCTGACACCAAACAGGTTCATTAGTGACATCGCAAATAATAGTGATAGGGGAATTGCTGAGGCTACAATTAAACCAGCCCTTAGATTTCCGAGAAAAATAACAAGAACAAATATTACAATCAGCGCTCCTTCAATCAGGTTGGTTTTTACTGTTGTAATGGCTCGGTCAATTAAGTTTGTCCTGTCAAGAAAAGGTTCTATCACTACATCTTCCGGCAAAGATTTTTCAACCGTCTTCATCCTTTCTTTAACCAGATTCACAACGGCGGCGCTATTTGCACCTTTCATCATCAGCACAAGCCCGCCTACGACTTCTTTTTCACCATTATATGTCATTGCGCCATACCGGGGCGGCGAACCAAATTGTACAGTAGCCACATCTCTTATTAGTACAGGAATACCATTCTGTTGTTTGATGATAATACTTTCAATGTCTTTAAATGACTTTACCAAACCTACACCGCGGATAAAATAGGCATTTGGTTTTCGATCGATATATGCTCCGCCGGTGTTTTCATTATTCCTTTCCAATGCAGTAAAGATTTCGGGAATCGTTACAGCCATAGCTTTTAAACGATCGGGGTTTATCGCTACTTCATACTGTTTGGCAATTCCACCAAATGCAGTTATTTCCGCAACACCTTTAATGCCGGCCAGTTGACGGCTAACGATCCAATCCTGCATGGTTCTTAAATCCATCGCAGTGTATTTATATTCACTCCCTTTACGGGGATGAATTACATACTGAAATATTTCTCCCAAACCAGTAGTAACCGGAGCCAATTCAGGTGTGCCGATTTCCGCGGGTATCTGTTTTTCGGCGCTTTTTAATTTCTCGGTAATGAGTTGTCTTGAAAAATAAATATTCTGGTTCTCTTCAAATACCACTGTGATAACGCTTAAGCCAAACCGCGAAAAGGAACGCATTTCTACAATGCCCTGAACATTGGCTAAGGCCTTTTCGATCGGGTAGGTGATAAACTGCTCTACTTCCTGTGCAGCTAATGTTGGCGCAGAAGTTATAATCTGCACCTGGTTGTTAGTAATATCCGGTAATGCATCAACCGGCAATTTTGCTGCACTCCATAACCCCCAAATGATAAGGGCAGCAGTGAGTAAAGCAATAATGACTTTATTTTTTATACTGAAATGAATGATTTTATTAAGCATATCCTATCAATGATTTACAAATAGTCTATAAATTTTTACCAGCATACCGGCAATGACAAGTAAGTAATACAATTGAAACAATTGTAATTGTGAAAAGCCGGGTAAACCGCATCCTGGATGGCCTGGCAGGATCTTGCATTTTATCAGTTACCTGTTTACCCCGTCGCGGTGGCCTGGATGTAGCCATGCCGGATAAAAATTATCTGCAATAAAAAATGAGTTCTGATCCGAAAAGGACAGACGTTAGAACAAGGAGATTAGTTATGCTTTTAATTGAGGAGGTTGCCAGATGGGGAACGAAACTTCATTGATGTTAAGCGGCAAATATTCAGTGAATGAATTACTTAAAGGAGATATGATAGTCGAAACGGATGTTATACAATGATATACTGAAAATCCTGTACAACATGTACAACTGCAGAATGGAGAACAGGAGTCATCGTGTTCCTGTTGATCCGATGAACCGGATTGCCCGGCTACCTGAATATTTGCTTTTGTATCATTCGTTTCAAATGAATTATCTGCACAGGGCATTAATGAAAGGCCGAGCACAATTAAACTCATTATAAAAGCAAAGATTTTCATGAACTGCAAAAGTAAGTGGTTATGGTCCAATTCTGCCAGTACCCTATACCTTATTATTGTAGCATGGTTGCAGATACTTTAGCGTGTCTATGAAAATTTGCAAAACAGGTAGTAAGTGTGCCTTGAATAAAAGAAAACGGTTTACTGATTCAGTGATTAAAACAGGTTATGGTAAGCAATGTGCGGTTGCTAAGCTAATTATGAACTCATTCATTAAATTGATAAATGGAAAATGTTGCGTAACCCCATAAAGTATTATAATAATCAAAAAAGCAATATTTATGGCAGCAAATATGAAAGAGAGTGATGTTGTAGAATTTAAAGCTGTCCGCAATCCGCCTACAACGTTGATATCTTAGAATTCGGAAAGGTAAGATGGGTATGGTGTTGATAGCTGAAAAACGAAGTCAGGGCGTATAGCTTTACTCCGGAATCATTTTGTAACCTTCCCGGCTAGAAAATTTTAACGCATACTTTATTGAAGTTTTAAATCAGTTCATCAACTGATTTGGGATAATTTGTCAGTTCGGAAGGGTTTGATGTCTTTAATTTCATCAGTTCTTCTATATTTAACGACCAGGCAGTTTACTCTAAATCGCAAAACCTCTAGCTATGAGTTTCTCAGACGGGAAAAACACGGCCAAAACGAGGGTTTTTCCCGCCTTAACTCATTTTTATCTTTTTAATAAATTTTTATTATTTTGTTTGTAATAAAGCATTGAACTGATGCATCTAACCAATGTATATGAGTTGGCGATATTTGTTTAAGATATATTGGGATGCAGGCACATGAATTGAAGTAGATAAAATAGAGGTCGTAATTTTATATGTTGTAATATTGACACCGTTATCCACGTTTAATCCACGTGCTCTTTCCTATAATGACCATCTAAAAGGAAAGCAAATGACACATTCAGAAACAGCAATAGAAGAAGTCACGGAAGTAACAGAACTTACCAATAAGCAAGTTACTCTACTTGTTAAAGGCACTGATGAACATCTTGACAAGTTGTCTAACGCAAAGGCAGATATTTCAGGACTTGCAACCGATTTAAATGCATTGAATCTGACCTTATTAACTAGCGTAGGAAAGTCTAGAAAAAGCTTTTTGCAAGATGAATTGTTACCTTCTCTTAATCAGTTAAAAATGTCATCATTAGTTGTCTTACATATTCTATCAAATAAGGAAGTGTATTGCGATTTGACTGTGACAAAAGAATATTATAACTCTCAAGTTAACCGCTTAAGTGAGATAATATCAGATTTGGAAAATATTACTTTATCACAGAATGAAGAATTAGATGAGCTTTTAAGGACCTTAAGCAAAACATAGTTACCCCCCATGGAGGAGGTCTTCGCAATCTCAACTTTCAAAAACAACATTCAAAAATTGACTGCCAGACCTGAAGACGGGTGCACTAGCTGTAAAAACGACATTTGCGCCTATCTGCAGGACAAAAGTTTTGCAGAACTATGGGAAATTGGTTTTTTAAAAGGACTCCCACTTCTGCGTATCAATAAAATACTAATAGGGAATAGTGCTCAACATTTAATTGCTGAAGATGGGTGGAGAATAATTATACTTTGTGACTATCTATTCAGGAAGATTACTCTTCTGCATATCTATCCCAAGCTGGGCAAACACAACAAGGACAACGTTACAGAAAGGGAATTAATAGATCTACTAACAGAGTACATTCATGAGAGAGGTAAGGAAAAAATTACAGTTCACAGGCTTGAAAACCTTTTGGGAGAAATTTGATTTATTATTCTTTTTTAGGCGGTGGCGTATTGAGTAATGCTGTCTTTTTCCGAATATGTTGTTTCCTATTTTTTTTAGGAGAATTATCCGCCGGATAAAAATAAAATACCCAGCCAGTAACCACAGCTGGCAATTACTTAATTCAAAATTCACTGACTACTTACGAGGTAACAATCCACTTGAAAACTGACACGTTTAGTATTCGCCTTTAACGCTGAAAGAAGAAATAATCAAAATGTTCTTCCGATCAATAAATGATTTTGACAAAATGCCGGTACTCAAAAACGATCAGAATATAAATGGTGGTCTCGTCCAGAATCGAACTGGAACCAAGGGCTTCGGAGACCCCTATACTATCCATTGTACTACGAGACCGAGGGAAGTGAGAAGTACGAGGTAAGAAGTACGAAGTTCTGAAAATCGGCTGGCTTTTGAAATTTCAT
>JAATGW010000743.1 GCA_015654495.1 Chitinophagales bacterium | reverse complement strand
CCCTTGCGTTTGGATCGTAGTTGGTGCTGGTACCGGCACGCACCATCCTTGGAAGAATGGAAAAATATTTGCCGCCACTTCTGCCATCCAAAGCAATGTTAAGGCTGAAGGTTTTATAGGTTAATCGGGTTTGTAGGCCGTATGCAAAATCCGGATCAAAGTTGCCCACATAACGCTGGTAAGGATCCACCTGGTTCAAGCCGGTGCCAGCATCTATTATGAGTTGTCCCTGCGGATTTCTCAATACAGGTTGGGCGTAGATCTGGTCTGCGCGGGTTCCTACTTTTACATATCCGTCCTGGGTAAGTCCGTCTTCCATTTCAGTGAGATACCTATAAGCCCAATAGATATTTGCATTCAGATCCCATCGAAAATTCCGGTTTTTTACCGGCACGGCATTCAGTCCGAATTCCCAACCTTTTGTCGTGTACTTACGGCCGTTATTTGTTACCGAACTATAACCTGTGGTGATTGAAACCGGTTGGGAAATGATATTGTTATAATCCATGCGGTTAAAATAAGCCACATCAAGCCCGACCCTGTTGTCGAAAAAAGCGACATTTCCGCCAAACTCATAGGTTCTGCTGGAAGCCGGTAACAGGTTATCCATGATATAGGAACCTGGCACCTGCATGGTAGCCATATTATTGTATGTACCTGGTGTATATGTGCGTATATGGCTGTAGGCATTACCGGTATTACCGCTGTTGACACGCGCCAATGAAGAGCGGATTTTCAGGAAGCTGATTGCCTTCGGGAGATTCAGCCAATCGGAAATCACCAGCGATAAAGATGCAGAAGGGTAGAAATAAGAATTGTTCGCAACGGGCAGGGTAGATACCCAGTCGTTACGCCCGGTAAGCGACAGGTACAGCGGTTTCCAGAATTGAAAATCAATATTCGCGTAGACGCTTTTTGTTTGACTTTCGATCAGGGAATTGGTACTGATGGCCGGGTTCATTGAGTTCGACATATTATAGAACATCGGAATCACAAGGCCATTTGTGCTCATGTTACCGGCAACCCGCCTGTTGTAGAAATAAGATGCACCTGCAATAGCACCGATTGAAAAATTATCGGATAGTCTTTTGTTGTAGGTAAGAATTGCATCGTTGTTAACCGTGAAATTCCTGTTATCTGTTTTAATGAAATTTCCAAGCGGTGTTCCGGTCATTCCCTTAGGTATATTTTCCGTTTGAGTCAATACACTTGTATTGGCACCAATACGCACCTTAAGGATCAGTTCTTTTGGAATAAAGCTCAGGTCGCCCGTCAACTGGCCGTATACAGCATCCTTGTCGTAGGTATTAATATTTTCATGTGTCAGGAAATAAGGATTGTTGTAGTATCCGGTCTGCTGAAAACGTTGCTGTATGCCTTCCTGACCCGGAACCCAATAGTTTTTGGAGTCATCCAGATCAATATCAGTACCAAGCCAGAAGGCAAGACTGTATATGTAGTCATTAGAACCATAACGCGGAATGCGGTAATTGGGAGAATACTGTTTCGAGTAGTTGAGCGAACTGTTTATCTGAAAGAAGTTTGAAAAACGGTATCTGCCGGCAATACTAAAACCATACAAATTGAGACTGGTATTCGGTACAATGCCTTTTTGATATTCCTGAGTTGCAGACATCCTGAAACTTCCCTTATCGTTACCCGCTTCAAAATTGATGTTGTTGGCCGTGGTAAAACCAGTTTGCATAAAATTCACGAGGTTGCCTCTACCACCAGAATGATCAACCCATGGGATAGGAATTCTCTTTCCTGTAGCAGGATCAATCGGACTGTTCCATTGTTCAATCAGCCTGCCGTCCATTTTCGGGCCCCAGGTAAAACCACCACCTTCTTTGCCTGCTCCGCTACCATTAACGTATTGGTATTGCCCGTTTAAACCTGACCCGAATTCGGTTTGTACCTTGGGAGATGCGAGGATGCTGGGCTGCACCATGTTGGTTGTGGTAAATTCAATCGTGGTTCGGCTTTCCTTTCCTTTTTTAAGCGTGATGATAAGGGCACCATTGATACCGGCTGATCCATACAGACTTGCCGCGGTGGATCCTTTTAGCACGTCTACCGTTTCGATATCATTATAGTTGAGATCCCAGGTGGATGTATTAATCGGTGCACCATCCACTACTATCAGCGGTGTACCTCCACGAAGTTTAATAGCTGAGCTTATAAACATTTCAGTGGAAGCATTCACTTCCAATCCTGCAACCTTGCCGATCATAGCATTAGCCAGGTTCAGGTCCTTGCTGTTTTCAAACTGGTCGGCTTTTATCCGCTGGGTGCTATATCCCAGACTTTTGGATTGCCGCTCAATACCTAAGGCTGTGACCACCACTGTATTTAATGTGGAGGATGTTTCCTTTAAGATCACATTTATAACCGGCAGGCCATTGGTTTGCAGTTCCTGTGTAGCATAACCGGAATTGGAAATAACAAGTGTGGCATTGACACCAATATCGCTTAGTTTAAACTGACCATTCTTATCAGTAAATGTTCCTTTGGAATTTCCTTTAACCATTACCGAAGCATTTACCAACGGAACATCGGTTGAATCTGTAATGCGACCAGTAATTGTGCCAGGTGAGGAGGCGGTGAAACCACTTCCTGTGTCCGTTGCTTTGCGTGATGTTCTCTGTATGCCAATATTCTTATTGAACACCTGAAAACTCAATCCTGCATTTTTTTCAAGAAATTGCAGAGCATTTCCCAATGTTGAGTTTGGCAAATTCACTTCCTGCAAAACAATATCATCAATGGCGGATTTTTCATAAGAGAATACATAACCGGTTTGTTGCTGAAGGCTTTGAATAAATTTAATAACCGGTACATTATTACCTTTGAAATTTACTTTCTCTTTCAGGTTGTCATATTGCTGGGCATTGACAATGGAAGTGAGTACCAGCAAAAACAGGCTTAAAAAAAATCTGCTGACCATTTCGTTCGGGCATGTAATT